>CAJPFF010000224.1 GCA_905339345.1 Geobacteraceae bacterium
CGGCTTTTTTTATGTATTCGGAAGACTGCGTGGCCGTAATAAATACAGAACCCCGGCAAGCCAGCGACAAATTTCTCCGTACGTTTCGTGACACTTATCCACTTTTGTCGGGTAATTTTCGAGGACCTGTTCCATTCCTGATACAACCCGAATTGCATACAGGTCAAATTTGTTATTGACACGATATTTCAAATGGTTACGCGCCGTGCCCATTAGTTGTGCAGGATGCAGAAGTGCCCAATGATACGTGACAATTTTGAAACATATCCACAGCTCGGGGTGACTTATCCACACACCCGGTGGATAGCGTTGATGCAACAATTTTTATGGTCCCGTCTTCTACATTAGAGATTGTTTTCCGAGCCCAGCGTCGCTGAGGAGGCGGCATTACTGGCCCTCGGCAAGCGTGCGGAACTGCAGCGCCGTTCCAGGCCCGGTGATCGGCCCGTCCGCCTCTTCCTCGTGCTTGAAAAAGACGTAAACCCTCTCCCACCGCTGCGAACGGATTCTTGCCAGCCATTGCGCCAGGTCGGCCTCCGTGTAACTGGTGCGGCGCAGGCGCAGATAGCCCCATTCGGTTGTGCTGATGATCTCACCTGCCGGACTCTCGTCGGTATCCTCCAGGCACAGGCTGCATCCCCTTTCGCGAAGGAGATCGGCAATTCCGGCATCGAGCCAGGAGGGGCTGCGGAAGTCGAAGGCGCAGCGCACGTTGCGGGGAACAAGGGGGAGGAACTCCTCCAGCGCCGTGCGGTTCTTTTCCGCGTGGAAACTCTTGGGAAACTGGAACAGGGCTGGCCCCAGCTTCCCCCCCAGGACCGACAGCGTCCTGAAGAAGTATTCAGCCTCTTCACTCACGTTTCGGAGCTTCTTCAGGTGGGTCATGACTTGGGGGGCCTTGAACGCGAAGGTAAAATCGTCGGGGACCTGTTCCGCCCAGGGAGTGATGATCCGTTCCGTTGGCATGTGATGAAAGGTGTAATTGATCTCCACCGCGTTGAGGCGCTCCCCGTAGAAGTGGAGCATCTCTTTGGGGGATATCTTCTCGGGATAGAAGATCCCCTTCCATTCCTTGTACGCGTAACCACTTGTGCCGATATGGATTTTCATGGTTTCACCTCCCGTACCACTTCGCCGGCGGCCTTGTCCTCCCGCAGACGGAGGAAAACGGGGTGCCTCATGATGCCGTCCTGGGTCCAGCCGGACAGGGCAACCTCGCAGACCAGTTCAGGCTTTACCCAGGTGGCCGGGGTGTTGGTCTTTGGCTCCTCCCTGAAAGGGCACTCTTTCCGGATCAGAGGGTCCAGTCTTTCGCGGATTTCCTTCAGATCTTTTCCCGAGAATCCCCCTCCCGCATGGCCGATGTAGACCAGTTCGTCCCCCTCGAACACCCCCAGGACAAGGGCGCCGAAAGACCTTCTTCCCCCCCGCGGCTCAGTGAATCCGGCGATAACCCCCTCCTGCGAGGGCTGCCTCTTCACCTTCAGCCACTGCCGGCTCCTTCCCCCCATCTGGTACGTGCTGCGGGAATGCTTGGCAATGATCCCCTCGAGTCCCTTTTCCCTGGCGACAGTGAAAAACAGGACCCCGTCTTTCCAGACGTGATCGCTGAACCTGATTCTCGGGGAAGAGGGAAGAATCCTTTTCAGGAGCTCTTTCCTTCTGAGCAGCGGGAGGCCAGTCAGGTCATGGCCCTCGAAGTACAGGAGGTCGAAGACGTAGTAGAGCAGATGGCCACTGCCGGATTCCTGGTAATTCTGGAGCATCTGGAAATCAGGGCGGCCCTGGGCGTCAACCACGACGATTTCACCGTCCAGAACGGCATCAAACTCCAGTTTCCGCAATGAATCCACCACGGGGAAAAACTTTTTCTCCAAGGGGGTCTGGTTCCGGGAGTAGAGCGAAACGTCTCCGTCCCGGAGCTCGGCGATGGCCCGATACCCGTCCCATTTCACCTCGAAAAGCCAGTCGGGGTGGTCGAAGGGTACCTTGGCCATGGTCGCCAGCATCGGCTGGATGCCGTGGGGCATCGGCTGGAGGGGCGCATCTTTCATCTCTGCGCTTTCCATGGCCTCCCGAAGGCGGATCTGCTCAATTTTTTTCTGTCCTGCAGCTGTCCCCGGCCCGGCTTCGAAAACCTCCTCCAGGGTCCTGCCGGAGTGTACCGAGCGGTTTTCGCCGAGAATGTCCTCCCTGGTGGCGTAGCGATCCTTTTTCTTCAGGAGGAGCCACGACTTCCCGTCCTTCCCCGTCTTCACCAGCGCGAATTCGCCCCGGAGCTTCTCACCTTCGAGGACGAACTTCAGGTCCCCTTTCCTCAATCCGGCCAGAAGCTGCTTCTCGCTATCGTCTCCGGCTGCGGAAGGGGGGCGATAAAAGCCCCTGTCCCAGATGATGACGCTCCCCGCGCCGTAATTCCCCTCCGGGATGACCCCCTCGAAATCCTTGTAGTCGAACGGATGGTCCTCGACCATGACGGCCAGCCTTTTCAGGGAAGGATCGAGGGAGGGCCCCTTTGGGACGGCCCAGCTCTTGAGCACCCCTTCCATTTCGAGCCTGAGGTCGTAGTGAAGGGCCCGGGCGGCGTGCTTGTGGACCACAAAAACGAGCCGCTTCTCCCCGCGGCGAGGCGTCGGTTCCGGTTCGGGCGTTTCCCCGAATTTCCGTTTGGAGGCGTATTCCTTCAATCCCATAATGTTCTAACCGTTTCCTCGCAAGCCGTCAGAGATGGGGAAGCTTCTGTTTTTTGGTCAACACCTCCCGAAAGAGGTCCCCCGTTTTCTCGGTTCTGCTCACGGCTTCAGCGTGGGTGATATGGAACTTTTCCGGGTCGCCGCGTTCGGCCAGGCGCTCCAGTTCCTTCCATTCAAGGGGAAACGAAACGATCGGTTTTTCCCGGGCCCGCAGGGAATAGACGCAGATCATCGTCTTGGACGCGTCGTTCTGGGACCAGTTGATGAAAACCTTTCCTTTCCGCTCTCCCTTAGCCATTTTCGCGGTCACCAGGTCCGGATAGTTTTTCTGCAGGATCAGCGCAACGGCCCTTGAAAATGTCTTGGTCTCCTCGAAGGTCGTCTCCCTTCGGTTCAGGGGGACATACACATGGAGCCCCTTTCTCCCCGAGGTTTTCACATAGCTTGCAAGCCGCAACGGGGAGAAGAGGTCCCGAAGGATCAGTGCCACCCGGGCACAGTCCAGAATGTCCGCCCCGTCGCCGGGATCGAGATCGAAGACCATGGAATCCGGCGTATCGGGGGAGCCGGCCCGGGCCAGGGGGACGTGGAGCTCAAGGGACGCAAGGTTCTCCACCCACATGAGCGTTTCCAGGTCGTCCACCAGGCAGACCGTCATCGGCTCCCCGTCATCCAGGGGCACCTCGGCCGTTTTCACCCAGGCCGGACGGTGGGAAGGGCAACGCTTCTCGAAGAAGAAATCCTTTTCCACCCCTTCGGGATAGCGCTTCAGGGTCAGTGCCCGGTCCTTCAGGTGGGGGAGGATACACTCCCCAATGCGGGTGTAGTATTCCAGGACGTGGGCCTTCGTGAAGCCATGGGAGGGGTAGAGGTCCTTCTCCAGGTTCGACAGGGAGAGCCTTTTCCCGGCGATGTCGACGAATGTGCGGCTCACCGGCTCTTCTTCACCTTGCGCATGATATCCTCCAGCGCGGCGACGAGGTCGATGGGCCCTTCTTCCTCTTCGCCTTCTATGACAGGGGCTTCCACCGGGGCTTTCTCCTGTGCCTTCCTCTTCAGGAGTTCCAGGAGCTTTTCCCGGCGCTCGTCCGCATATTTCCCGGGGTTGAAATCCGCCATCATGGTTTTGATGCTCTTTTTCATGCGGCTTTTCGCCTCGGCTTCGATCGTTCCTGCCTTCGGGGCGATATCGTCAGCGGAGAGTATTTCCTCGCTGTAATGGAGCGTGGTCACGGCCAGTGCCCCCTCCGTGCTCTTGACCGCCACGAGATACTCGCGCTCGGCCAGCACGAATTTCGCGAGCCCGGCCATGTTTGTCCGGCCCATGACCTCGGCCAGCAGCCGGTAGGATTTTTCGCCCCCTTTCAAGGGAACGAGGTAATAGGGGTGATCGAAGTAGATGGGATCCACTTCCTTCATATCGATGAAGTCCACGATCTCGATGGTGCGGCTCCGCTCGGGCGACACGGATTCCAACTCCTCGTCCGTGATCGGTATGTATCTCTCGGGCGCGATTTCGTATCCCCTGATTATCTCCTCGGGAGGGACCATCACATCGTCTTTCGGGCAGAACATCCTTCGTGCGAGGGGGGAGAAATCCTCGCTGTGGAGCATGCGAAAGGAGATCCGGCCGGGCTCCACAGCCTTTACCAGCTCCACAGGAATCGCCACCAGACTGAAACTTATGGTCCCGCTCCATATCCCCTGCATGTCATTCTCCCGTTTCAGGCCACCTTCTTCAGGCTCGCTTCAAGGGCTTCAAGGAGCTTGTCCGGTGCCGTCGGCGTCAGGCGTTTGGGGCGCAGGATCGCGACTTTTTCGCCCCGGGCTTTCTTCTCGATCAGCTGCTGCAGCTTCTTCTGATGTTCGTTTTCGAATTTCTGCGGCTCAAAAGGAGCAGCCAGCTGATTGATCAGGTCGATCCCGATCTTCAGTTCTTTTTCCGACAGGGAGATATCCTTCAGTTCGAGAGAGGCTGCCGCAATCACTTCGTCGGCATGCCGGAGGGTATTCAGGCGAAGAATCTTCCCGCTTGCCTGCAGAGCCCCGAGATAGGCCCGCTTTCTCATGGTCCAGGTGCAGATGCCTGCCACCCCCATCTCACTCAGGGCCGCCACAAGCTCGCTGTATCCCGTGGAAGGAATGTCCGGCTCCAGGTAGTAGACGTGGTCGAGAAAGAGGGGATCGATCTG
>CAJPFF010000225.1 GCA_905339345.1 Geobacteraceae bacterium
AATCCGTGGGGGGGGTGCGCCCGGATTCCGGATAAATGCCGATGAAAACGATCAGAGGCTCTGCTTAATGCTGCACACTGGTGAAAATTTCACCGCACGCGGCCTCTGGCCGCCAACTTTCAAGCCTTTTGCAAGAGGCTCAATTGATACAATTTCCGAGGGATTTGCGGCGGAAGCATTACCTTCGTACTGGTGCGGGAGTGCTCCCGCCGGCAGAGTGCCTGAGCAAGCCGGTACAAGTACCAAATGTCGCGGCCGATCACTGCGGACACAGAACGGAGGTTACTATCATGGACAAGCGAACAGAGTACGTCGAAAAACTCTCTTCACAGTTGGTCGAATGGGATAACCAGATTGATGTGCTCAAGGACAAGGCAGAAAGTGCCACACCCGAGACGAAGTTTGATTTTCATAATGCAATCGCAACCTTGCAACTCAAGCGGGATGAGGCCGCGGCAAAACTGCAAGGCATATCTACCGCCAGCGATGATGAGTGGGAAGAACTCAAGACAGGAACGGAACAAGTCTGGGGCGAGATCAGGAGTATCTTACACGAAGCTATCATGAAGATTAAATGAGCACGTCATCTGAATGCATCTGTCATGCGAAACTCACGATATTTGGACTTACCTCGAAAATCTGCCGTTGGGGGAGTGCTTAGATCAGGACGCCAGGGCGACAACATCGGCAGCCAGAACGACCCTGTCGTTTTCCACGGCAATGGCGTGAGTGCTGTTCTCGATCTGTTTGAAGAGGTGCAGGAATTTGGCTACTTCACCCGGTTGGCTGGTCTTATGGCCGTAATATTTGCCTGACTGAGCATAAACGTTGATCACCACACGATCATCAAAGATGGCAAAGTCAAAGGAACTGCTGGTATCACGACCATCGCTGGCCGTCGGCAATTCGTCACGATAGGCAATCCTCACGTCGATATTGTCCCGGTATTGGGCGAGGAGAACCTTTTGGGACTCAGGGTCTGACAGATCCTCACGGCCGATGACGAAGATGCGGGTGACCCGGACACCGCGGTCAAGAGCGCGCAGGTTGGACTGGTGAAAATTGATGAGCGCCCCCCGTGTCCCCCTTCCCGCCGTGAGAGGGTCGACTGCTTTTATCTGGCGCAGTGATTGGTCGGAAACCCTCGCCGCTTCCAGATAGAATTCCGTCTCATCCAGCGGGATGTAGCCCTGTTGCAACAGCGTGATGGTTCTCTTGGTACCATCTATGAGTTCCTGGGCCTTGACCTGGCATTCCGGATCAAAGATCTGGGCCAGGGCAAAGGGAATTTCATGGACATGGTGGTACTGCTCAAGCAGACTTGCCCGGGCCTTTTCTATATCCTCACGCACCAGAAAGGTGACGAGCGACAGGAGAATCCCGATCCCGAAAATGACATAGGCGGCCTGCTCGTTATGGAGAACCATATGAAAAAAGATCGCGAGCCCCGAACCCACGAGAAATTCGATAAAAACCGCCATATCCTGTAATTTCTTGTTGATGGCCATCATTGATTGTCCTCCTTTGATGCTTCTGCCTTCCCGCAAAACACCTTCACGCACTGCATGGCAGCACTTGTTGTGGAAATAAAAAGCCCCGGATTTCTCCGGGGCTTTTTTTGTGCCGACTAGAGTCCTGTGATTAGACTCTGGTTACGTTTGCAGCCTGAAGCCCTTTCGGGCCCTTGGCTACGTCAAACGTTACCCTGTCGCCTTCAACAAGGGATTTAAATCCGTCACCACTGATGGCGGAGAAATGACAGAATACATCTTCGCCGTTTTCCTGCTCGAGAAAACCAAAACCTTTGCTGTCGTTGAACCATTTTACTGTTCCGTTTACCATGTGCGTACTTTCTCCTAAACCTTCTTGTCTGTTTTATCCAGGATTATCCCTGAACTTTAATGACCATAACAGCTTCACAAGAACAAAGTCAAGCTATAAAAGCTGGAATAACTGTTTAAAATACTTAAAACTCTAAGCATGTACTGTTTTAGCGTCACATTTTACCCGTAACATGATCCAAATTAATTCCCTGCAAATACATAATTATATTTCAAATTAGCATATTTAATTTTAATTTGTATATGCATCTAAAATGTCTGCAAACATTGTGTCGATGCTATGCCTAATATCTGTCATTATTGGTAATGATTGAATCCATAAATTATCAATAAAACCATTACAAATAACAGAATTTATGGCCAACAAACCCTGTTGAACTGCACCTGTCATACCAGTTAATTGGGGAGATCTTCAGCGACTGCATGGAGATTCTCACCACCGGCACGGGGACATTCACCAGGATGGGGCGTGTGATGGCCCTACCGAAGGAACTGGAGCACTGAACGCCCCGCCGGCTCAAACCCAGCGGGGCGTTTTTCGCTTCAGGAATGGGACCTTGTCTGCTCAGGCTCCGGAGGCACACGAGGGGTTTTCATGTTCTCGGCTCGGTCCTGGTGATCATGCTGAGGTGTCCCAGGCCCAGCAACTCCTTCGCCTCGCCCATGGCTGAGACATAGCCGTCCTTGCCGTTACGGTACATCTCATTGGGTTCGCCATCTTCCTGCCACGGCCATCCTGTTCGCACCAGCATGAGCAGAACCATTTCAAGTTCGTTCTGCCTCTTTCGGAGCTCACTGATCTCCGCAATCGCTTCTGACGTAAGCGCCGGGTCCCATGCTCCGCTCTCCAGACACGCCTTCAATCGCTCAACTACAGTGGGCATGACAGCTCCTTTCATAATCTATGATCACCTCACCCTCGTCGCGGTGCGCAGGGCAGGTGTCGCAGATAAACTGCTTCAATGTACTTTTGTTGTCTCGCCCGTTCACTCAGGGGGTTGCCCCTCATCGGCGATGAGTTTTCTCAGCTTCTTGGCGGTTGCCCGCTCCATGGGTCTTCCGGTGATGCTGCTCTTGGGGATCCGGTGGATGTCCTCAAGGGGATAAACGGTGCATTCGACAACCACCCCCTCGTCCTCCAGATAGATATGGGGATACTCGAAGAACTCCCCGCCATGGCGAATGGTGACGACATCCAGCTCGTACGCTATTCCCTCGCCGCGGAGGAATTCCTCCACCTCCTCGTGGGAATCGGCAAAGAGGTTGAGGTCGATGTCGCTGCGTTCCGTTACCACGCCGGTGAGAACCGAACCGACCAGGTACGGTCGAAACGGCTCCAGGATCTCCATCAGCCTGAGGGCCGCAAGCCGCAGGCGCAGCAGCCGTTCCGGCAGCACACCCTCTTCATGGAGGCCGATGAGCCGCTGCAGTTCCCCGTGGATCTCGGCATTGGACGGGAGGTGGGAGCCGAGGGAAAGGGCTTTCTCCGGGCCGAATTTCCGGGCAGCCTTTCGCTTGGCGTCGCGGTATTCACGGACCCCCTCCTCGTACATGAGCCGCGCCGCTTCCTGGGCGATGAAGCGCCGTATCCTGTCATCCCTTCGCATGGATTGGTCCCGCTGCACCTTCCGGCTTCAAGGGGAGCTTCATGGGTTGACCGCCAGATAAGTGGTATACTTCATTCTATCTGTTGACCGTAAGTATACCCGAAAAGGCTCCATCACGGGAGATTCGGAGGAAGACACATGACACGGATGTCCAAAGAGCGCCAGGAACGGCTTATAGAACTGCTGCTGGCCGAGAAGAGGCGGCTGTGGGGTGAGGTGCGGCGGGAGTTGTTCGACAACGTGGGAGGAGAATTGCAGAGCCAGTATGAATTTCCCCAGGATGTGGGGGAGCAGGGGCTCATCGATGTGCTGGAGGACACCGGCATGGCCGTGGCCGACATCCGCCGGCAGGAGTTGACCCGGATGGACGAGGCCCTGGGCCGGCTGAAGGAGGGGCGCTACGGCTTATGCGTGGAGTGCGGCGCTGAGATCACCGAAGAGCGGCTCAGGGTGGCTCCCTACGCCCCCTGCTGCGTCAGTTGCCAGACTCGCCGGGAAGGTCCTGCCTCAGGGCCGGGCGTGACGCTCTGAGCGTCGGGGGGATGCCATGAAAGAAGCAATGTTCTATGAACGGGAGAGCGACAGCCGAGTCCGCTGCGGCCTCTGCCGGCACCGGTGCCTGATCGGCGACGGTGCCCGGGGCATCTGCGCGGTTCGGGAAAACCGGGGAGGAACCCTTTATTCGCTCGTCTACGGCAAGCTGGTTGCCGAGAACGTAGACCCCATCGAGAAGAAGCCCCTCTTCCACGTGCTGCCGGGGACAAAATCCTTTTCCATCGCCACGGTGGGGTGCAACTTCCATTGCCACCACTGCCAGAACTACACCATCTCCCAGGTGGCCCGCAATGCCCCCGTCACTGGGGTACCACAGTCACCGGAAGAGATTGTAGAAAAGGCGCTGGCCACGGGGTGCCGCTCCATCGCCTACACCTATACCGAGCCGACCATCTTTTTCGAGTTCGCCTACGACACCGCCCGCCTCGCCCGTCAGGCGGGGCTTCTGAACGTGTTCGTCACCAACGGCTACATCACCAAGGAGGCGCTGACTGCGGTCGCACCGTACCTGGACGCGGCCAATATCGACCTGAAGGGGTTCACGGACGCCTTCTACCGCGACTACGTCAACGCCCGCCTGAGCGAGGTCCTCGATTCCATCATCGAATACCGGAAACAGGGGATCTGGATCGAGCTCACCACCCTCATCATCCCGGGGCTTAACGACGCCGACGGGGAGCTGAAGGGGATCGCCTCCTTCATCGCCGACAACCTGGGAGCAGACACCCCCTGGCACGTGACCCAGTTCTACCCCACTTACAAGCTGACCGACCGCCCCCGGACGCCGGTGGAGACACTGCGGCGGGCCCGCGACATCGGCAAGGCGGCGGGGCTGCGCTATGTCTACGAGGGGAATGTCCCCGGCGAAGGGGGAGAGAATACCTGGTGCCCATCCTGCGCTACGCTTCTGATCGAGCGTTACGGCTACCTGATCGAGAAGAACCGGATACAGGACGGCGCGTGCCCCGACTGCGGCACCGCCATTGTCGGCATCGGCATGTAATCCCGTTTCATTCGAGGCTGAAATAAAACGTCGCTCCTTCTCCTTCCACCCCCTCAGCCCAGACCTCCCCGCCGTGGAGGTGGATGATGCGCTGGACCGTGGCCAATCCGATCCCGATCCCTTCAAATTCATCTTCCCGGTGCAGCCGCTGGAATGCCCCGAACAGCTTGTTCGCATAGGCCATATCAAATCCGGCCCCGTTGTCCCGCACAAAGCAGGCGCGTCTCCCCCGAGCCTCGGTGGTCCCGAACTCGATGAGCGCCCCCTCTTTCTGCGAAGTGTATTTCCAGGCATTGCCGAGAAGATTATCCATGACAATCCGCATGAGCCGGGGATCGGCCTTGACCACAACACCGTCTTCTATCGTAGCCGCGACATTCCGGTCCGGCCCGGACCGGGCAAGTTCCTCCACGATTCCTCTGGCCATGGCCGAAAGGTTGACGGGATGCAGGGCTATTTCCGTGCGTGTCATCCGTGACAATTGAAGCAGGGCATCGACCAGGCGGTCCATCTTGGCGGCGGCGGTGCGGATCCGGCGGAGATATTTCCTCTCCGATTCGTCGAGCTTCAGGGCACAGTCTTCCTCAAGTATCCTGCTGTACCCGTCAAGATGTCGGAGCGGCGCGCGAAGGTCGTGGGAAACAGAATAACTGAAGCTCTCCAGCTCCTTGTTGACCGCTTGAAGGGCCGCCTTCTGCCGAAGGAGATCAAGGTTCAGCCGGATAACCTCTTCCTGCGCCTTTTTCCGGTACTCTATCTCCTGCTTCAAGGCCGAATTGGCACCCTCCAGCTCGGCGGTTCTCTCCCTGACCCGTTGCTCAAGGTCAGTGTTGAGTCGAATTATTTCGCGCTCCGCATGCGTCCGCTCGGTAATGTCCTCCACGAAACCCTCAAAAAATGCAATGTCTCCGTTGTCGCTACGCACAACACGCATGGAAAGGGTGGCAATGAAGAACGAACCATCCTTACGGCGATACTCGACCTCGCTCCGGGCAAACTTCTCCGATTCCAGGGCTAAACGGATGACTTCGGTGCGCTGCCCGGGCGTGATGAATAGCTGCGGCGCAATGTCTGTAACATCCGCGATCATCTCTTCGGGAGACCCGTAGCCGAACATTCCGGCAAGGGCTATGTTGACCCTCAGAAACCTGCCAGCGGTGGTGGACTGGAAGATGCCGACCGGTGCATTCTCGAAGATATCCCTGAATTTTTCCTCGGATCTGCGAAGGGCCGTTTCCGACTGATTGCGCAGGATTTCGCGCTCCACGATGAGGAGCCCGAAGGAAAGGTCCAGCGCCACCTCTTCGAGCAGCGCCACCTCACGTTCGCCGAAGAAGTTCACCTCACGGTCATACACCATCAGGGCGCCGCACACGTCCCCGCCCAAGCGGATGGGAAACGCCGCGGAGGAACGCCATCCGGCACGGGTGGCTGACTCGCGCCATGGCACCGTGCGCGGATCGCTCAGAAAGTCATTGCAGACATAGGGGCGCCCCTCGCGAATGGCCGTGCCGGTGGGGCCACGCCCCTCGGGTCGATCGTCGGCGAAGACGCGGATACCGTTCAGGTAGCCCATTTCGTCCCCCTGCTGGGCTGCCACCTCAATCGCGTGGGTGGCAGGGTTGTGCAGGCCAATCCAGACCATGGGGAACTTGCCGTACTCCACCAAGGCGCGGGCCACCTCCTGGAACAGTTCATCCCGTGAAGTAATGCGGACGATGGCCTGGTTGACCTGGCTGAGGGCTCCGTAGAGACGATTGAGGCGCTTGACCTCCCGCTCATACTCCTTGCGGTCGGTGATGTCGGTCTGCACACCATCCCAGACGACACGGCCGTCAGGGGTGCGGGTCGGGGTTGAGCGCACCTGCATCCAGCGCCACTCTCCGTCGGGGCGGCGCAGTCGCAGATCCATCGCAAAGGTGGTGAGATCGCGGGCGCTGGCTTGTTCAGCCTCCACCAGTGCGGGGAACTGCTCGGGGTCGACCTGCCGGTGTAGTGCTCCGGCATCGTTTAAAACTTCCTCAACGGTTACGCCATTGAGCCGTTCAATTCCCGCGCTGACATAGAGAAACCGCGGCGAGCCGTCGGCATCATGGGTGTACTGGTAGATGAAGCTGTCGGGGAGGTTGTCGCCCAAACGGCGGATTCGCTGCTCGCTCTCACGGAGCGCATCCTCGGCCATCCTGCGGGCCGTGACATCATCAACATTCACGTTGCGGTACTGTTCATCCCCCTGCCGACTAGTATCATCCATCTATCATGCCCTCACACTTCCCCGCCGGCGCCAGGAAGAGAGTATCGTGGGCGGGCGCTCGGTTCACCATCTCATATACCGTGCTTCTGAGCCATGTCAATTGACATGGGGAAATCCCCCTTGCGGAACGAAAAAAGGAGCCCATGGCTCCTTTTCCGTTACTGCGTTGCATACATAGTTCCCGGCCCGGAGTCAGTCAGGCCTCGGTGGTCTTGTTGACGACCTTCACGTCATCCTCGTTGATCCCCTTCTTGAA
>CAJPFF010000226.1 GCA_905339345.1 Geobacteraceae bacterium
GCCATCGCCGCGGAGTTGGTGAGACTTACGGGACGGGTTCTTGACAGCGGGGGGAAGCCGGTGGCCAATGCCTATGTCTTTGCGTCGGCCATGAAAGAGGGGAGCCAGATTCCCGACTACATCTCGGCATGGACTGGGGCCGATGGCAGCTACACCCTCATGATTCCCGCGGGACAGAGATACTACGTGGGAGGTTCCACGCGATTCCCGTCGCCGGCATGGCGCGCCTCGACGGAGGTCATGACCCCCGTCGGCAAAACGGATGTTGCGTTGGATGTGGGCTTGGCGCTAGAGTGAATCAACGCAAACCGCGATGACGACCGGTTTGCACTACCATGGTAGATAGGGTGATGTATGAAAAAGCTTCTCTGCTGCATCGTGGTGATTTCGGCCCTCGCGGTTGCGCAACTGTCAGGGGCCTGTGTCGGGAGGACGCTCCACATCGGCGTTCCCAATTCTGCCAATGAGCGGCTGCTGGCGGAAATGATCTCCCTCCTCATAACCGAGCGGACCGGTACCTCGGTGAAGGTTCAGGTCTACCGGGACAACAGGGAGCTTTACGGCGCCGTGAAGAAAGGTGAAGTCAACCTGCTCGTGGAAACCCCGGACCGTGCCCTGGAGGTGCTGGGGAAGCCGAAAGAGGCAAACGGCAAGAATGTCCAGGACTTCATCAAGAGCAGCTACCGCTCGACCCTGCATCTTGCATGGCTCGAGCCCTTTGGCGGCACCCCGCAGTATGCCCCCGTCCTCACGGTCGAAACCCTGAGCAACTACCCGGCCCTCCCGAAACTGCTGACAAAGCTTGCCGGCACCCTAAACAACGACGCCTATGCAAAGCTGCTCAAATCGTCGGAAACCGGTGACAAGTCCCGGAAAGCGGTCCGGGAATTCCTCAAGACAAAGAAACTGATCTGATCCCTCCGTGCCCGTGACACTTGCTGATAGCCTGAAGCGGACAGCCCGCTTCCTCGCCTCCACGGAGCTGGCGGTTGTCCTGTTCCTGGCGGTAGCCGTCCTGGCCATACCCGGAACCTTCACCGAAAGCAGGACTCTCTACGCCCATCCGGTTTTTCTCTGCCTGCTGGGGGGGCTTGCCCTGAATCTCTTTCTCTGCACGGTGCGCCGGTTCCGGTCCATTTCGGTGCCGGTGCTGATTCTGCACCTGGGGGTGCTGGTGGTTTGCGGCGGCGTTATCGCCCGGGCGTTCGGTTATGTGGCGACCGTCAACATCTATGAGGGAACCACGGTGGACACGGTCTACCGGTGGGACCTGAAAAAGGATGCCCCCCTTGGCGCCGCGCTGACCATCCAGCGGATAAACCGGGAATTTTACCCGATCCCGGTCAAGGTGGGGGTCCTCAAGGGGGATGTCAAAGATGCTCTCCACACCCTGAAGACCGGCGACAGTTTCGGGGCCGGCCCCTACCGCGTCGCCGTGGACTCCCTCGAATTCCCTGCTGAAGTGCTCAAGCTTTCCATTTTCCACGATGGACGGTTGATCGGCTCCTGCGATACCGCTGGGGGACGCACGCTCCCGGCGAACTTCCCCTACGAATTCAAGCTGGTGGCGTTCCAGAATCCGGTCCTGAAGCGCCTATGGGTCGACCTTGCGCTCAGCCGCGATTCCGCTCCCGTGGCGGCCGGGACGGCGGAGGTCAACGCCCCCTTTATCTGGAACGGGCTCTATTTCTATAACACCCAAGTGGGTGCCGATAAGATGGGCATGTCTTTTGCTGGTATGCAGGTGGTCAGGGACCCCGGAAGACCCTGTGTTTTCGCCGGGTTCGCCATCATGGGGCTCGGGGCAATCCTGGCATGCGCCAGGCGACTGAGGAAAGATTTGTGAATAAATACGGTTTCGGGATAATCGGCATGGGCAGGATGCCATGGCGTTGAATCTGTTCGGATCAAAGCCCCAGGAGGCATGCGAGGTCCATGGGCACCATTCGGGGTCGGGGAACCGGATGCTGATCGCCATGATCCTTGTCTCCCTCTCCCTGGTGGTGTGGCACGTCTGGGGAACCGGCACGGGGGGGCACCTGACAACCTCCGAAGCCGCGCCGATCTCTTTTCCCGTGCTTCTTGGCAGCGAGCTCTGGGACCTGTTTTTCAGCGACCACGGGGTAATGGCCGAACTCCGGGATGTGCTCCCGTACTTCCTCGTCGGCATCCTCATCGCCGGTTACCTCCGCACATACAAGATTGCGGTGAAGCTCCAGGCATCCCTCAGGAAATACGGGGTCCTCAGTGTCTTTCTCGCCTCATTCGTGGGGATCATCACCCCCC
Organism: Geobacteraceae bacterium; assembly: GCA_905339345.1. Classification (GTDB taxonomy): domain Bacteria; phylum Desulfobacterota; class Desulfuromonadia; order Geobacterales; family Geobacteraceae; genus Geobacter. The sequence continues at coordinate 2,287 of CAJPFF010000226.1, forward strand.
TGTGCGCCTGCGGCACCGTGACCACCGCCATCAGCCTCCTGGTGGCCGGGATTCCCCTGGCGCCGGTTATGGCCCTGATGGTGACCTCACCGCTGTTGAGCCCCTCCACCTATCTCCTTACCCTGAACGATCTCGGTCCCGAGTGGACCGCCATCAGGACCATCTCCGCCTTTTCCATGGGGATCTTTGCCGGTCTCGTCACCCATTTCCTCAGCAAGCGGGCCGGCTTTCGGAAGGGCGAAATTTTCATCGAGGGGGCCCTGGTCAGGGGCGACTTTCACGACGAGGATTATCCGGACGAGCGGCTGCGGTGCAACTGCCGGCGCAAATTCGGCAACCGTATTGCCGTCAGGACCGGCAACAAATTCCTCATCTTCCTGGCAAAGTCCGTGGAGATGCTCTGGGTGGTGGGGAAGTACGTCCTCGTCGGTGTCGTGATCGGGGCCGTGGTCGAACGGTACATGCCCAAGGAGTGGGTCTTTCGCTTCTTCGGCCAGAAGGATCCCCTCAGTATCGTCTGGGTGACCCTTGCGTCGGTGCCGATGTTCCTCCATCAGATCAGCGCCTCCAGCATTGTCTATCACATCAAGGGCTCCCTGGGGGGGACCCTGGACGCCGGGGCGGCCCTGGCATTCATGATCGGCGGGCCCGTGACGGCGGTTCCCACCATGGTGCTCTTCTGGACCTTTTTCCGGAAGCGGGTCTTTTTCCTCTACATGGCCGTCTGCCTCTCGGGGACGCTCCTCATCGCCTACGGGTTCCAACTCCTCGTGTTCATGCCCGGGGTGGATGTGGGCAACCCGCTGCTGAAGGGGGTAGCGACCCTGTCGGGCGGGCAGGCCGCCGCCATTCTCAAGCATGACCCCAACGTACGGATGGTCATGGATCCGGCGGGCAAAGGGATTGTTGCTACCTACACCAACCAGCTCGATGGCCGCGGGCCCATCGTGTTCGATGGCGCTCACGGGCGTTTCGTTGCAGCCACGGCCGACCGGTATGACAACCGGGCCTACATCGGCAACATCGCCGACTGGCTTGCGGAGAACTCCCTCTCCGCGGGCTCCACCAAGATTCTTGTCTACAGCGTCGGCAACGGTGCCGGCGAGGCGTCGGCGCTCCTGGGTGAGAAGGTGCTGGCCGAGCTGGGCACCAGGGGATTCACCGTCAAGGTGGTCGGCAGACATGAGGTGCCGCGGATTACCGAGGGGATGCTGACCGAGTGGGGCCAGGTGTGGCTCTTCTTCGGCGATGACGGCGCAGCCGGGCTGAACGATGCCGAAATGAATCTGATCGCGGACTATCACGCCAAAGGAGGCGCTGCCCTGATCGTGGCGGCCGCACCGCAGGCCGGCGGGGCGAGCCCGCGCGGGGCCAACCTTCTTGCTTCCCGCTACGGGGTGACCTTCTCCGGAGTTGTCGACAACGGCCCGGAGGTGCGGGTCTCCACCGCGTCAACGGTCCTCAACCGGACCGCGGAGTGGCTCGGCTCCGTTCTGAAACTTGTAAAGAAGGCCTGACGTGGGCGCCGCCGGCGCCCCTCATTATTCAGGATGACACCACCATATTCAGGAGGAATGCATGAAATCACAGGTCCTTGACGTCCAGAAGCTCAAGAAGTTCAGCGATGAGAAACGTCATCAGGAGACCATCTGGTCCGATGACCACGCCCGGGTGAGCCTCATCTGCATGAAGCCCGGCCAGGAGATCATCACCCACACCCACCACGGCAGCCACATCTGGATGGTCATGGAGGGGACCGGCGAGTTCCTCTCCGGCAAACAGACCCAGTCCATCACCACGGGACAGATCGTCATCGTCCCCGCTTTCGAGGACCACGGCATCCGGAATGCGTCCCAGGAGAATCTCGTTATCGCATCCATAACGGGGCAGGGGGATTAACCTTTTCCCCTCACCCCTGCCCCTCTCCCCCAGGGAGAGGGGAAAAACTGAAACCCTCGCCCCGGGGGAGAGGGTGGCCGAAGGCCGGGTGAGGGGATTTTGGCGCATAGCACAGGAAGGCAGGTAGCTTGATGCAAACGATCCATCGCAACCCCAACGTCATGTGGCGCGAGGAGACCGATGCCCTGGCCCAGGTGCAGGAAGCCCTGGACCGGGGCGACGAGGTGGAGGAGACCGGGACCTCGGTCCTCTTTTCCGGCGGGACCATGATCTCCCTCAACTACCTGGGGACCGAGATCTGGAAGCTCTGCGACGGCCGGACCATGGACGGCATCGTGGCGGAGCTGCTGCCCCAGTTCGAGGTGGACGAAGCGGTGCTCCGGGAAGATGTCCAGGCCTTCCTGGACGAGCTGGCCGCCAAGGGATTTATCAGCTATGCAGAGTAATATGGTTCTCGAAGCGCCACTCACCATCAACTGGGCCATAAACAACAGCTGCAACTTCGCCTGCCGCCACTGCTACAGCCGCGGCGACACCCACGAGGAACTCCCCCGGGACGTTCTCCTTGCCTGCCTGGAGAAGGTGGCCAAGGCAGGGGTCTTTTCCGTCAACTTCGGCGGCGGGGAGCCGCTTCTCCATCCGGGCCTCCTGGAGATCGCCCGCCATGCCAGCGGCCTGGGGCTCCGGGTCTCCATGAACAGCAACGGCTGGCTCATGGACCGGGAGATGGCCGCGGCCCTTCGGGACGCCGGTTTCACCAAGGTGGGGATCAGCATCGACAGCCACGTCCACGAGGTCCACGACCGGTTCCGCGGCGTTGCCGGGAGCCACGGCCGGGCCGTGGCGGCCCTGGGCCACCTGGCGGAGGCCGGCATCACCACCTCCATTTCCACGGTCATTTGCCGGATCAACCACACTGCCATCGACGACCTCGTGGCTTTTGCCCGGGATCAGGGAGTAGGGCAGCTCAACTTCCACAACTTCAAGTGCTCGGGGCTCGGCCTCTCCCACAAGGATGAACTGGATCTCTCGCCGGAGGAGTGGAAGGAGTTCTACCGGGGCGCCCTAGCCGCCAGGGAGCGGGAGAAGGGGCTCGACATCTCCCTCGACGACCCGATCATCGCCCTCCTGGGGGCCCGGGACGCCGGGAGCCTCGTCAAGGGGAGCGTCTGCGGCAAGCTCTCCCTCAACATCAAAGCCAACGGCGACATGACCCCCTGCGGTTTCATCCCCGTCGTCATCGGCAACATCGTACGGGACGACCTGAAGCAGGTCTGGCGGGATTCTGCGGTCCTGGAGAAAATGCGCAACAAAAAGCCCACCGGCAAGTGCTCCGGCTGCAGCAAGTACGAGGACTGCCTCGGCGGCTGTTCCGCCCGGGCCCTGGCCCTCACCGGCGACCTGAACAGCCCCGATCCCCACTGCTGGGCATAACCCTCGCTTCGCCCGCTGTCGAGTCAAGGATGATTCATGGAACTGGCATCACCCATAACCATCTACTGGGATATTCCCGCCGCCGCCGATACCTCCCTCCTACAGCGGGTTGCTGCCGATATCCTCGACTGCCGGCCCCTCATGCTGCAGATCACCAGCACGGAACCTCGCCTTACTGAAGATATCCTGACGGTTCTGGAGCAGTTTCGGGACAGTCCGGTCAGCGTCATTCTCACCATCCCCCTGGCTGCCTACGACGATTCGTGTCGGGACCATCTCCAGGGCAGTGGTGTCCAGGAGGTGCTCCTTGCGGTCAACCATGCGGACCGGTCCGGAGGGGAGGGATGGCCGGTGTCCGGTCTGGTCGGGATATCGTTCCCGGTGATCTCCGGGAACTGGCGGGAACTCCCCGACCTTGTGCACTCCTGCCTGGACCATGGGATCACCCGGCTCGTGCTCCCCATGCAACGGCTCTACGAAGGCGAGCCCCCCTTTTTTCTCACCGTCCGGGAGCAGCGGGAGCTGGCAGAGGCCCTGGCCGTCGCCGGCGGTGCGGTCGGGCTGAACCTCACCATCCACGACCCCTTTCTCTGGCGGGCCTTCAACCCCGGGGTGCCGTTTCCCCAGGGAGGGTGCCAGGCGGCAAACACCATGATCGCCATCTCCCCCGATGGAGGCGTCTACCCCTGTCCCTCCCTCCCGGTGCGCCTCGGCACCGTCGGCAGCCAGTCCCTGAAGGAGATCATCGCCTCGGCATCAAAGAAGGAGTTGCGCCGGAAGCTTCTGGCGCACCCCGGCGCCTGCTGGGAGTGCGGAGAACTGGTAGAGTGCCGGGGGGGATGCCGCGGAAGGGCATACGTCATGCATCAGTCGCTGGAGGGTGAAGACCCCGCATGCTGGTAGTGTGAAATAACGACCACCCCACCCACAATGACAGGAACCTGCTGATGATACGTTCGAACCTGACACGCATTTTTCTCTTGGCTCTCTCCCTTTTCATCCTCGCCGGCTGCAAGAGCGAGGGAAATCGTCCCGTCGTGAAGATCGGCTACATGCTCTGCAACAACGAGGAGGAGACCATGGCGCGCTTCCTCCCCCTGACCCGCTACCTGTCGGATAAATGCGGCGTCGACTTCGTGGCGGTGCCGGTGGATACCCACGATTTCGAGAAACGGTTCAAGGCCGGTGAGTTCACCTTCACCCACTCCAACTCCCTCATCTACGTCGTTCTTCGGGAGAACCACGGCGTCGAACTGGTGGCCTCGGAGAAGCGGGGCAAATTCGGCGCCCGCTCCGCCGGCGCCCTCATCGCCCGCAAGGGAAGCGGCATCGAAAAGCTCGCCGATATCCGGGGGAAGCGCCTCGCCTTCGGCCCCATGCTGGCCCCCACCGGCTATCTGGCCGAGTACGACCTGATGCTCTCCGCCGGCATCAACCCGGAGCACGACCTGGGGACCTACTCCATCCCCCCCGGCTCCTACAAACATGAAAAGCTCATCTATGGCGTCCTCTACGGCAAGTATGACGTGGCCGCTGCCCCGGTCCTCGATCTGGAGACCATGACGCGGGAGGGGAAAATCTCCGCCGACGATTTCGTCATCCTCGCCCAGAGCACGCCGATCCCCTACTGCACCTTCGGCGTGGCCAAGGGAACCGACCCGGCCCTGGTGAAGAAGGTGAAGGACGCGCTCTTGGCCCTGAAGCCCGAAGACACCGCCGAGGTGGACGGCGAGCGGCTCAAGGTGCTGAAGGCCGCCTGGATTGACGGTTACGAGGAGCTTCTCGACAGCGACTACGACCCGATCCGGGAGATGGCGAAGCGGGTCAATATGCCGCCGTATCAGAAGTATTGAGGATTTTAATAACACGGAGATACGGAGGGCACGGAGAAAAAGCCAAAGCTCACAGGGGTTGTCTACCGAGACTGCGAGTGTCGTTCGTGGTCAGGGTGAATATTCGTTTTGATTCCTCCGTGTTCTCCGTTTCTCCGTGTTATTCATGCTTAGAGTGACTATGTTCCGCGACACCTTCGACAAAATAACCTGGGCACTTCTGCTGCTCGTCATCGCGGCCCTGGCAGCCCTTTTGATCACAAACCACGGCACAGGGGAGGGGAAGGCCGCCGGGCTCGGCAAGGCGGCGGAGCGGGAGATGGCTTATCGCGCCCGCATCGAGCTGATCGGTTCGCTCTACGGCCCGGTGGAGGAGCTGCGCAAGAAAGGGAGCAATCAGGAGGCCCTCCTGAAGTTGGACGAGCTGATCCGCACA
>CAJPFF010000227.1 GCA_905339345.1 Geobacteraceae bacterium
GTCGCGCTTGGGATTCCTCAGGTTGTGGAAATTCACCGGCACCGGCTTTGCCCAGCCGATGCCGACAATGAAGACCATGAGAGTTCCGAAGATGTCCAGGTGCTTGAGGGGATTGAGGGTAAGCCGACCCATGTAGCGCGCGGTCCGGTCGCCCAGGCGATCAGCCACGAAGCCGTGGGAGACCTCGTGGCAGGTGATGGCCATGAGAGCGGGGACGAGCATGATCGAAAGCTTGAGGAAAAACTGTTCCATGGGAGGGATCTCCGAGTATGTAAAAACCGTTCATTTCTAGCAGACTGGCCAGTGAAAGTCAATTACGGGGGAGATCGCCGGAGTAAGCCCCAGCCCGACCGAATGGAGATGTGGCTGCAGAAAAGTCTAAAGTTTCAGCCAAGAGAACCCGATATATTAACTAACCGTTTTCTTTGAAACAATAAAATCCCGTCCGTTCAGCAAACATTCACGTATTCAGATATGACTCAAATCATGAGGTTAAACCCGGTGAAGTATTGTCGTCATTTATTGCTGCTGATCATGATATTGCTACCAGGCGCAGTCTGGGGAGAGACACATCCTTTAAGCGTGGCTTTTTATTATGGTAAACAGCATCCGGTCAACGAGCTGCACGCCTTTGATATTGTGGTCATTGATCCGGACAGCGGCCTTATTCCTTCCGATTATGGCCGGGGACAGAGTGAACTGTTTGCCTATGTAAGCGTCGGCGAGGCAGACCCGGCCCGCTCCTACACAAAACAGATGCCGGACAGGTGGATAATCGGCGAGAATCAGGCATGGAAGTCGAAAATCGTGGATGTTTCCAGCGAAGAGTGGCGACGATTCTTCTTGGATCATGTAGTGGAACCGCTTTGGCGGGCCGGTTATCGCGGTTTTTTCCTGGACACTCTTGACTCCTATCGGATGGCGGCCCCCGCTGAGGCTTTTCCGCGCATGGAGGCCGGACTTGTGGCGGCCGTCCATGACATCCGGAAACGCCACCCCGAAGCGCGTCTTATTCTGAATCGCGGTTTCGAAATTTTTGATCGCGTCAAAGATCTGGCCTATGCCGTGGCGGCCGAATCCCTGTACCAGAATTTCAATCCAGCCACCGGTAAGTACGGAACAGTTGACGCCAATGATCGTTCATGGCTGACAAGCCGCCTAAGAGACATCAGGGGAGCTGGTGTGCCAGTGATTGTCATTGACTATGTCGACCCTGCAAACCGTCCCCTGATGAGAGAGACTGCCGATAAAATAAAGTCCCTCGGCTTTACCCCCTGGGTAACAGACAAGGATTTGGCAGGTCTGGGGATAGGGAGCGTAGAAGTCATGCCGCGCACGGTACTCGGCCTATACGATGGCGGCGAAGGGGCCGGTGGCGATATGTTTTTCACCAACTTGCAGCGCTATGTAGTCATGCCGCTCAACTACCTCGGCTACACCGTCGAGATGCATGACATGAGAGAGCCGCTGCCGGCGGGCATTCTGAGGGGACGTTACGCAGGGGGTGTCATATGGCCCTATTCCACCAGTTCGGGCGAAAAACAGGGGTTAAAGCAGTGGATCCTGAATTGCGTTGAACAAGGTCTCCCGCTGGTCTTTCTGGAACGTTTCGGTATCAGCCTCGACAGCGACCTGACCAGCTCTCTCGGGCTCGCAATGGAACAATTCACGCAACTTGCACCGCCGGCCAAGGTTATTGCAAAGGATGACATGGTTGGTTTCGAGCAGCAACCGCTGCCGCGCATCGATGCATATCTGCCGGTCAGAGCAAAAAATGGTCGGGTACTGTTGCAGCTTTCAACGGCCAATGGCGTCACCAGCGATGCCGTGGCCATCACCCCCTGGGGCGGGTATGTCTCAGGCCCCTATGTGGTTACCCAGTTGATGGAAAGTCAGGCAGCCTGGGTTATTGACCCCTTCCGTTTTTTCAGCGAGGCGCTGAAGCTTCCAATCATGCCGGTACCGGACACAACCACTGAAAATGGGGTGCGACTGCTGTTGGCCCATGTGGACGGCGACGGCTTCGAAAGCCGGGCCGAATGGCCTGGAGGAAAACTTGCCTCCGAGGAACTGCTCAGCAACATCCTGAAGCGCTACCGCATCCCAACAGCGGTTTCGTTCATCACGAGCACTCTGGCTCCCGACGGCCTCTACCCTCAGAAATCGGCCCGGTATGAAGAGGTCGCTCGCGACATACTGGCACTGCCATGGGTAGAGGGTGCCAGTCACTCCTTTTCGCACCCGTTCCGCTGGAAACCGGACCAGGAAGACACAGGGGTCGAAGCGGAAATATGGCATACAGTGAATGTCCCCGGTTACAAGTTCGATCTTGAATCAGAAATCAGCGACTCCATAAACTACATCAACAATCGGCTGATGCCCGCCGGCAAGAAGGCGCGCCTTTTCCTTTGGACAGGCAACTGTCTTCCTGCTGGAGATGCCGTACGACTGACCTATGAAAACGGGTTGCTTAACATAAACGGCGGCAGCACCATCATTACCAACTCAAACCGTACCCTCACGGCAGTTGCCCCTCTGGGGATAAGCCGCGGCAAATGGTTCCAGGTATTTGCCCCCAACCAGAACGAGAATGTTTACACCAATCTCTGGAGCAGAAATTTTTATGGGTACAGTCGTATAATCGAGACATTCAGTCTGACCGAAACACCGCGTCGGCTCAAGCCTGTCAACATCTACTACCACTTTTATTCGGCCAGCAAGGAAGCCTCTCTGTCCGCCCTGCGCAAAGCTTACGACTGGGCCATGGGCCAGCGTCTGTTCGGAATCTTCACCTCCGAATACATCGAAAAGGTGCTCGACTTCAACCGCACCGTAATTGCCCGAAATAGTGACGAGTGGCTGGTGCGTAACGGCGGCAGCCTTCGCCAGATGCGCATTCCCACCCATGCCGGCTTTCCCCAGCTGGAGGAGGGCACCAACCTGGCGGGGTACAGTGATCTCGGTGACAACCGCTACCTGCACATGGGCCCCGGCGGAGAGGCCAGAGTAAGGCTGGCAGTTACGCCGCCAACAGCAGTATCTCTGGAATACGCTGCAGCCAGGGTGACTGACTTCACCCGCAGCGGCAAAAACATGCGGATATCCTTCACAGGACACACTCCGTTTACTGTCAATCTGACCGGAACCAGCGGTTGCACCATAAATACAGATGACACCACTCTTAACTCAGTCAAGGGCGACACAATTGTAACCCTTACGGAAGGAAACCATGACCTGGCGGTCACGTGTAAATAGCCCACCCTCTCGGGATCGTGCACGTTTTTCAAATCCGCTGACGGTGCTGGGGATTTTCTGTGCCTTTGTGGCTGTGCTGGCGCTGCTTTTTCCGGAGCGGGGGCTGCTGAAGAGCCTTGATGGCAAGGAAGATGCGGCGACCATGCGTTACCGCGAGGCAATTCTGAGGGTGCGTCCGAATGACGCCAGCTTACGCATCAAGGTAGCAGAATCACTGCTCAGGTCAGGCAATGACCAACGGGCCCTAGAAACCCTCAAACAGCTCCCCCCTGATCTTTCCGCCGACCAGAAACGCACTGTGGCAGAACTGCGCTACAGCGCCCTGCAGAACTTGTTCCTTGATGCTGACAGCGGCTCCCCACAATGGCAGAGCCTGAAACCGCACGTGCGGTCTGCTGCCATGGAACTGACTGGTTCCGATCCTGCGCTCTGGCGTCTGCAGCAGCTGGCAGCTGATGCCCGTGCAGCTGGCGACCTTGATGCCTGGGGCAGATACCAGAAAAACATAGCAGCACTGGAAAATGCTGCCAGAGCAGCCGGCCAACCGCAACAGGATCCATTCTCCTTGGCCCTCGCCCAACGAGATTACCGCGCGGCAGCAGCACTCTGCTTTAGCGGCATGCACAAGGCCGCCACAGTGAAGCAGCGCAGGGAGCTGTTCATGAAGGGCGTGCGCACTCTCCAGGCCGGCAACCTTCCCCTTGAGGCTCTCAGGGCCGGAGAACAGCATCTGGATGGCCTGTCAGGAGACAGGTCCACCCTCATATTCCTGACCAGAGTCAGTCTGGCAGCCGACCAGCCGGCGCGGGCCCAGTATTTTATCAGAAAGGCCCTCGGAATGGCGCAGGATCACAACCCGGCGGATCCATCATGAAGAAAATTATCGTCATGATAGCATCCATTATGATGACAGTCGCCCAATCGGGTGCGATGAACCTTTGCCGTGCCGACCAGTGCATGCCACCGGTGGGTCCCTCCGCCCCCTTCAATACCGAGCTTTACAGTCTCGGCTATGATGTCTTTCTGGCGAACAGCAATCCGCGCGAAGCCTTTCTCCTGGCGGAAAGAGCCGTCGTCGCACGCTCCGATGACATCGAATGGCGTCGCAGAGCTGCACAAAGCGGCGAATGGTCGGGCAACGCGTTGGCAGCTCTGGAGCACTGGATGTATCTGAACTCGAAGGGGCAGGAGGACGCCGCCGGGAATGCTCTGCGTCTGGCGAGAGCCACGGGTCACCACCGTTATCTGAAGCAGTTGCTTGAACAACGCAGCCCTGGGGAAAACCGGGACACTCTTGTCGAGTATGTTTCCGTATGTGAAGCGCTGGGAGTGCCGGAGGCCGCCATAGATTTTCTCGAACGTCACCGCGGCGGTCCGTACCGGAAAGAGGTGTTGGAGCAGCTTTCCAGGCTGCACGAAGCTACCGGTCATCCGCAGCAGGCCGTCGATGCCCTGATGGAGCAAATGAAAACCTTCGGTCTCACCGAAGAAGGAATCCTCAGGGCTGCCGCCCTCACCTTCGGAACCGGCAACACCAAGCGCGCGTATGCTATTCTTGAGCTCGGGAAACAGGTCATCCCAGCCTCGGCAAAGACCTACTGGCAAAGCTTCGGCGATCTTGCCTGGGCGTTTCAGGACATGCCGGCTGTCGAGCTGGCTTTAGGGAAACTGCTGGAGAGCGGCAAGGCACGGGAAGAAGACTACCAGCGCCTGATCCTGCTCAGCAGGGATAAAGACCCTGAAGCCGCCTACCGCCTCTCAATGGATGGATGGCAGCACTTCAGGCTGCCCGACTTTCTCAAATCAGCCCTGGAGTTGGGCATTGCCATGAAGAACTACAGGGCCATGGCCGACGTGCTGGCCCAGCAGGAACGTGAAGGGAAGCTGAAACCGCAGGAGCAGGATGCCTATTTCTGGAGCCTGGTTTCCCAGGTTTATCGCGGAACAGGCGCACCAGGTGAGAGCATTCGCTGCTACCGTGAAGCTCTCAGGCGGGCACCCGCCGACGGTGATCTGGCAGCCGGATATGTCTGGCTACTCTTGGACCTTGACCGCAGAAAGGAGCTGAGGGAACTGCTCGTAGCCTGGAAAGGCCGCGAGGAAAAGATGCCATCTCTCCATGAACCGTTCGGAGCTGCGCTGGCCTATCTCGGTGAGTACCAGAAGGCTCTCCCCTACTTCCAGGCCAGATACATCGACAAGCGCAACGACCCCACCTGGCTGGCGTCCTATGCAGACACCATGGAGCTGGCCGGCTGGCAGGAGGCTGCCTACTATGAGCGCCTGAACGCTCTCCGCCTTTCCCGCAAAAGGATGAAATCGGCACCGGCCGGCAATGGCGACGTTCGACAGGCATTGCTCAGGGAATTTGCTCGAGTAGCGATGCCGCTGAATCCGGGAGACGCGGTCGATGGCCTGATGAAGGAGATTGCAACCGGTCGCCAGGACGATGTCAGCCGCGAACTGGTGGCAGCATGGACGTTATCCAGCCAGCGCACGGAACTGGCCAGGCTGTGGTTCTGGCGCGAGTATGCCCGCATGACCAGGCGGCCGCGCTGGGTTGAACTTGCACTGGCCCTGGAAAACAATGATCGGCCGGCCATGGCCCGTCTGCTTCAAAAAGATTTGGAGCGCCTCCCTTACCGTGATGCGATTGAGGCAGCTGTGCGGACCGGGCAGACTCCGCTGGCCGAAACCATCGCCTTTGATCGGTTTCAGGTCAATGACCGCGACTATCTACTGGACAACCAGGTCCGTGACTTGTATGGAAGCCGAAACGGTGGCCTCCGCTATCGCCTCTCGCTTATTGATCGGGAGGGGATAGGCTTCCTGGACCAGATGCTCTCAGTAACAACCGCCATGACGCCCAGGTTTTCACTGAAACTTGAGGCGGGCAACAGTAACATCCGCCACCAGGAGATGGATGTGGTCGGTATCTACCCTGCCAGCATCCGGACAGCGCGCATGGGTGCCATCATGCGCCACACCGGGGGGAGCGCCGAACTCTACGCCGGGTTCCGCGATGCCCTTTACACCCATCCCCAGGCCGGCCTGCTGGGGAACTGGAAACTGACCAGCAGCGTAACACTGGAAATGGCCCTGCTGAGCGGTGCGGAAAGCGACGAGAGCATTGGCCTCAAAATCGGCGGCATGAAAGACGAACTCCGCCTGGGACTGCAGCATGGGCTCACGCCTCGCGACACGCTTCTGCTGCGCCTCAGCGGAAGCATCCTGCGCGACCAGCAGTGGCACCGACTGGGTGACGGCGGTTCCTTCGAGGCAGAACTGACCCACCGCATCATCTATACCGGGCCCGACACAACGCTGCGTCTCTTCGGCGGCTATCACAACTTCAATCGCGGTCCCAATCCCGTTGGCAGAACCGCCCTGCTGATCCCGGCACAGCAGAGAGCGACCAGCGGTTCGGCCTATTTTGTGCCGGAATCATTTGCCCAAGCTGGTGTAGGAATCCTGGTGGGGGAAGAGGCTCGAGACAACTATACCCGCAACTGGCGTCCGTTCGGGGCTCTTGACGTCAGCTGGAACAGCAACAGCGGCACCGGGTTTTACTATAGAGTCGGCATGGTGGGGCCGATAGTGGGACTGGACAAACTTGAAGGGGCTTTTACCCAGGAAAGTGGATCATTTGGCACAAGCGATGTCAACAGCCGCTTTGACCTGAGCTACCGTTACTATTTCAGATAGGACAGAGACATGGCAAACCAGTATTCCAACAGCAGAAGGGTAGCAGGAGGACAGCCGGGGACATGGGTCCGTCTGGCCCTGGTCTTGGTGCTGGCGTTCGCCGCCGGATGCAGCGGTGGGACCAAGGACGGCTCCTCGCCTGTCAACAGCGGCAACCAGAGCGGTGGCAGCACCCAGATCCTGCCATTCACGGGTCCAGACCCCAACCTGCTCCTGAACGTGCGTGACAAGGCGGCCAAGGCCGATTCCTACGCCATCACCTACGGCGCCCTCACCAAGGCGGATATCGATACGCTCAAGACCTATCCCCTGGTCATCGTCCATCCGTACAACGGCAACCTCACCAGGGACCATATTATGTGGATCAAGCAGGGGGTTAACCCCAATGACCCCAGCGACAACCCGGTGGTGCTCTGCTATGTGTCCATCGGTGAAGACACCCGCACCTTCCAGCTCACCGACACCCAGATGCGGACTGATTCGCGTTTCACCGGCGATGGAAGCGG
>CAJPFF010000228.1 GCA_905339345.1 Geobacteraceae bacterium
GTCCTCGCCTTCCCAGTATCGCTTCCCGAGCAACCTGCGGCGACACTGGGAACGAGTCGATTCGCCGCCGCCAGGGTTGCTCGCGCTCGGCGACGCTCTGTGCAGCTTCAACCCTGCATACGGACAGGGAATGAGCGTGGCAGCCTTCGAGGCGCGCGCGCTAAGCGCGTGCCTGCGGAAAGGGCTGGAGCGGCTGCCCGAGCGGTACGGCCGCATGGCGGCGCGCGTCGTCGATCAAGCTTGGGCCCTGAGCGCAGGAGAAGATCTCCGGCACCCCGAGGTCAAGGGGCGCCGCCCAGTGGGCTCGGCGCTCGTCAACGCCTACATCGAGCGGCTTCACCGCGCTTCACACACCCGCGATGAGGTCCACCGTGCGATGGTCGAGGTCTTCTCCCTGAGCCGGCCCTTGCCCACGCTGCTCACGCCCTCGATGGCAGTGCGCGCGCTCGTATGGGGCGGTAGGAAGTCCTGATCCCGGAACCGGTCCTGCAATCGCTGAGAGCCGCGCGATTGGTCGCTCTGAGAACAGTCCCGCAGTAGTAACGTACATGACTTGAAGCGGCCAGCGGTCGGTCGTGGGCGACAGCTTCTGGCCATCAAGCGACCTGTGCCTTCCTGTCGGGCGGGTATGCCAATGAGGTCCGTTGCAGGCGTAACGCAAACGCAATACACTTCGCCGATGAAGTCCGCTGTCATACCCCAAATCCGCGTGGAACCAGAGTTGCGCGCTGAACTCGAGTCCGTTCTCAGGCAGGGGGAGACCCTGACCGATTTCGTCGAAGCGACTGTGCGAAACGCCATCGCTTTCAGGCGCGTCCAGATCTCATTCCATGCTCGGGCACAGGCTGCGTCCGATGAGTACCACCGGACAGGCGTTTCGGTGCCCGTTGACACCGTCCTGGAAAGACTGCAAGCCAAGCTTGACGCCAAGCGCAAGAAGCTTCGCCGATGAGCTTCGTCGTTGAGCTGTCTCCTGCGGCCGAGGCTGACCTGGGACGGCTCTTTGACTTTCTACTCGATAGGGCCGAGACGACCGAAGACCTTGATCGCGCCCAAGCCGCGATCGACGCGATCAGAGCGACGGCGCAGCACAGGCTGGCGATCACGCCCTTCAGCTTCCGCAAAGCGGCCCAGAACCCCGCCCAGCGAGAACTGATCATTCCGTTCGGCGGTACCGGGTACGTTGCTCTGTACGAGATCGTAGACCCGTCAAAAGTCGTGTTGCTGGCGGTACGCCACCAGCGTGAAGAGGACTATCACTGACGCCGGGCATTGAGGGCGCCACTGCGCAAGGTTGAACGGCCAGGCGATCGGTCGCTTGCCGGACGGCAGTCGCTCAACGCTAAGTATCTCGGTTCGAGCCTGCCGACTCAGCGGCCGTCGTTGTCGTCGGCGCACCCGCAGAGCACATCGCGGGACTTCAACAGCTCTCGGGCCACGGGCTACAAGCCATTGGACAACCGACTAAGCTACTCATCTCGCAGGTAAGTCGAGTTGGCAAAATGCTCATCGCCTTTGCGGACCGCCCGTCCGACTCTCCCGTCGTCGAGCGCGTGTGGCGCAGCCACAGCGAGCAGGCAGGATCTTTCCACTCGATGGCAACCTGCAACTGGGTCATGGTTGTATCGCGGTTGAAGGGCCAGGTCTTCATGACCGTTCGTGGCCCGGAGACCCGGGCGTCCATCGCCGAGTGTCCGCCGGACGGCGAGTGGATCGGCATTCACTTCAAGGTGGGCACCTTCATGCCTCAACTCCCGAACCTGGCGCTCCGCGATCGGAACGATGCGACGCTACCCGCTGTATCTCGTCGATCGTTCTGGCTTGCGGGTTCGGCTTGGGAGTACCCGTCGTTCGAGAACGCGGATGTGTTCGTCCAGCGTCTGCAGAAGAAGGGCTTGATCGCGTCGGATCCTCATGTCCGGTCGGCTCTTGAACGTCGCCCAGGTTCAACCAGCCGGCGCACCGAGCAGAGGCACTTCCTGCGCGCCTCCGGGATCACACAAGCCACCGCGCGCCAGATCGAACGCGCGCGCCGAGCCGCGTACTTGTTGCAGACCGGCGTGCCAATCCTCGAGGTCGTTCACGATGCGGGCTACTTCGACCAGGCGCACTTGACCCGCTCATTGCAGCACTTCGTCGGCCGAACGCCGGCGCAGGTCTCACGTGGCGAAGGACAGCTGTCGTTTTTGTACAAGCCAGACGATCTCCGACTTGATTAAGGTGTGCGCCTCTTCCCAACCAGCACACACCATGTCAGTCGAGGCACAAGCAATCACACCTACCGTTCTCTGGTCAGGCCGGGTCATCAGCGGCCTGGTCATCGCGTTTCTGCTTCTGGACGCCGGCATGAAGCTGGTCCCGATCAAGCCCGTCATCGACGCCATGCAGGGCCTCGGCTTCTCCGGCGGCAGTTCGCAGGCGAGAGGAATGGGAATCCTGCTGCTGGCGTGCACGCTCTTGTACGCAATTCCCGGTACGGCGCCGCTTGGCGCGTTGCTATTGACCGGCTACCTCGGCGGTGCCATCGCCGTGCAGCTCAGGGCCGGCAACCCGTGGTTCAGCCACGTCCTGTTCGGTGGCTATGTCGGCATTGCACTTTGGGCGGGACTGCTGCTGCGAAGCGTGCCCCTGCGGTCTCTGCTGCTCCCCACCCATCCCTGACAAGATGCGCCATGACGTTCCAGGCCTACATCGACAACATCAAGGAAAAGACAGGTAAAGGCCCGTCGGAGTTCAAGCAACTGGCCGCGAAGAAGGGGTGGATGGAAGGCGGGAAGCTCCGTGGCGATGTCAAAGTCTCGCTGGTCGTCGCCTGGCTCAAGGCGGACTTCTCCTTGGGGCACGGTCACGCGATGGCGATCGTCGCAATCCTCAAGGGATTGAACCCCGGCGAGAAGAAGTAGACGATTGCCAGGCAAAGCGATGACTGCCACCACCGAGCGGCGGCCATGCTGGCCGCAGATCGATGGCGATTCCGCCTAGCGCCTTTGCGGCTCGGCGCGACGAGTGCGCACTGTTGTTCAACTAGCCACGTACTGCTTCAGCCAAGTGACGCAACAGGGACGCACCTTCGCCACGCCAGGCACTGCCGTGCATGCAGGCCAGGGTGCGCGGCATCATCGCGGCCATGCGTGCCAACGTGGTGGCGGTTTGTGGTGCATGCGCGAAGTAGTCCAGCGGCTTCCGGAAGGCTTCGCTGGGCCCCAGGATGTCGGACTCGGTGAGCGCCACCTCGCCGCTGCCGCCCTGCGTGAACAGGTCGCCGCAGAACAGCGTGCGCTGGGTCGTTTCCATCAGCAGGCCGGCGTCCCAGCCGTGCGGCACGTGCGGCGTGTCGATCCACTGCACGGTGTGGCGTCCGAGCACCAGCGTCTCGCCGTCGGCCAGCGCGCGCGGCGGCCGATCGGCGAGGTCGTTAACCGACACCATCGCACCGATGCTGCTGCACAGCGGCAGCGCCTGCGGGGCGGCGGCGAGCAGCAGGTTCAGCGAGCCGCATTCGTCGGCCTCGACGTGCGAGAAGCCCACGTAACGCAGCCGCGCCACCGGAATGATCGCCGAGATGGCCTCGCGCAGCAGTGGAAACAACTGGCGCGGCCCGGTGTGGAACAGCAGAGGCTCGTCGTCGACAAGCAGGTACTGGTTGAAGTTGAAGCTGAACCCATCGGGGGTGTTGACCGGCGTGTTGATGCGGTAGACATCGGGCGCGATCTCGTGCACGTTGGTGCGTGTCTCGGCATTGGTGATCATGGGAAGGCCTCGCAGCAGGAAGTGGATGGAGCGAGGATGTGGTGCGAACCGACTTCGCGTTACAGCCGTATTTCGTTACGCTTGCGGGATGGACACGACCGACGCAACTGCCGACGAAAGCCCGGAGGTGCGTGCCGCAAGGCGCATCGCCGCCGCTCCCGGCGGCGCGCCCGAGGCCGAAACCGAGCTCTACCGCATCCTCGCCCCCCGTGTGCGCCGCTACGGGTTACGCCACTTGCGTGATGCCCATGCCGCTGCCGACCTGATGCAGCATGTGATGACTCTGACCATCGAGCGCCTGCGCGCCGGAGAGCTGCGCGAGCCCCATCGGGTGCTGTCCTTCGTTCTTGGCGCCTGCCGGCTGACGGTGATGGACCAGCGCCGCATCGAACGCCGGCGCCAGCACCTGCTCGAGGAGTATGCCGATGCCCTGCCGATCGCCGACCTGCAGGTGGCGCCGCGGCTTGACCACCAGCGTGTCGTCGACTGCCTCGATAAGCTACCGCAGCGCGAGCGCGCCGTGCTGGTGATGAGTTTCTACGATGAACAACCGTCCGACGCGGTGGCTGCGCAGCTCGGCCTGTCAGCCGGCAACGTGCGCGTGATCCGCCACCGCGGCGTCGACAAGCTGCGGCGCTGCATCGACGCCGGCAGGAGCGCCTGATGCCCAACGCCTCCGAGCACCCGGCCATCGCCACGCTGCTGGACTACTGGCTGCACGACAGCGACGCCGCCACCACCGACGCCGTGGACGAGCACCTGATGGTCTGCGACAAGTGCGGCCGCCGGCTGGACGAGATCGCCGCGCTTAGCGACGCAGTGCGCGATGCCTTTCGCGCCGGCGTGGTCGCGGCGGTGACGAGCGGCCCGTTCGTCCAGCATCTGGCCGCCGAAGGGCTGAAGCTGCGCGTCTACCGGCTGGAGACGAATGGCAGCGTGAACTGTTCCGTCGCCCCCGAGGACGACCTGCTCGTCACCCGGCTCCAGGTGCCCACGGCGGGCGTGACACGTATCGACATGCTGGCCGAATCGTCGACCGAGCCCGGTGTGCAGCACCGGGCTGAAGACATTCCCTTCGACCCGGATTCAGGCGAGGTCGTGGTCATCGAGAACATCGCCCGGGTGCGCGCGCAACCAGCCCAGACGTTGCAGGTCACCCTGCTGGCGATGGAGCAGAGCGGCCCGCGTCAGCTCGGCCGCTACACCTTCCACCACCGGCCGTAAACAGCGCCGGGTTGCGAGCTGTGCCACCGCCTTGGGTCATTCCGTCCAGCCGGTAGCCGTGCGGCACGGGCGCAGCTCAGCAGCCTCGATCGCCCATGAGTGGCTGAGGCCACGGCATGACGACCAGCAAGTTCGAATCGGTCCTATTCGGCCTGATCCTCTACGGAATGATGTCGCTCGTGGTCTCAGGAATCTCCGCCGCGGTTGCGAGCAGCAAACGCCTTCTCTGGAAGCGTCGACTCCATCACGACCGCCACGTGAGGTTCTCCAACCTTGTTGCCCAAGCCGCATTGCATCGCCACAGTGGTGCCCGCGCGTCGGCCGACGGTGGCGCTTCCGACCACTGTCGCCGCCAGCCGGCGCTCTCCTCGGCGCGCCCAAGCGCCGCACAGGCACCCGCGGCGGCGCGCACGGCAGCGCGCCATGCCGGTCGCACCTTGAGGGCGGCGATGGCTCGTTCCGAGGCGCGCTGGGGCTGGCCGTCAAAGAGGAACGCGAGCGCAGCCAAGGTGTACCAGACGAAATTCTGCGAGCCCATAAGTCGCAACGACATAAGATGGTTGCTGATGTTTATCCTCAGCACCTGACACGGCCCAATATGAGCACGACACCCGTTCCGTCGTTCGATGACCCGGCGGGCACCTGGAACCGCCGCTTTGCCGAAAGTGGCTACCTGTTCGGCTCCGAGCCCAACGCCTGGTTGCGCGAACATGCGTCGGTCTGGTCTCCGGGAGCGCGTGTGCTGTCCGTCGCCGACGGCGAGGGGCGCAACAGTGTCTGGCTCGCGAGCCGAGGGCTGGTGGTCGATGCCTTCGATATCGCTGAGGTCGGCGTTGCCAAGGCACGTCAGCTTGCTACGGAGCGTTGTGTCACAGTCAATTTTGCCGTGGCCGACTGCGATTCCTATGGGTGGCCCGAAGCAACTTACGATGGGGTTGCCGCCATCTTCGTGCAGTTTGCCGATCCGGCCATGCGCGAGCGCTTGTTTGTCCACATCGTCCAGAGCCTGAAGCCTGGTGGTACCTTGGTGCTGCAGGGCTACACGCCCAAGCAGCTCGAATATCGCACCGGCGGGCCACCGCTGGCCTCGCATCTGTACACCGAGGCGCTGTTGCGCGCAGCCTTCGCTGATCTGGAAATCGTGGTGCTGCGCGAATACGAAGCAGAAGTCGCAGAGGGCAGTGCTCATCGCGGGCACTCGGCTTTGATCGGTCTCGTCGCCCGCCGCCGCTGAGCCGGGAAGTCATGCATCCTGCGAACCCGCATCGAACGGCGCGTGCACCCGACTCCTTCGGATTGATCGACATTGCTGGGCGTGACTTGCGATCGTCGCCTCTTGAGAGTGGCAAGTGGATTCCTAGACTATTGGATCGAAGCACCTGGTCCGTTATTCATTGCCGCGAGAGAAACGTCCCGGGACGGCGCAGAAATACCCATTGCGACCGCGTCGCTTGGCCTCGTACAGGGCCGCATCGGCGCGTGCCAGGACGGCTGCCTCGTCGGTTTCGCCACCGAAACTCAAAGCAACCCCAACACTGACGGTGATCTCGCGGAGTTCCCCGGCCAGCACAACCGGTTCGCCGAGCGACTTGACCAACTTGTTCGCCAACTCCTTCGCGTCACTCAGGTCGCGTAGCCCTTCCAGGATGATCGTGAATTCATCCCCACCGAGCCGGGCCACGGTGTCAGACAGGCGCACCGCTTCTCTCATCCGGCTCGCGAAGGTCTTGAGCAGTTGGTCCCCCGCCTCGTGTCCGAGCATGTCGTTCACCGCTTTGAAGTGGTCGACATCGAGGAAAAGAAGCGCCATTGCCTTGTCGCTGGTGGCGCGCCCCATGGCATGCTGTAGGCGATGGCGAAACTGGGCACGGTTCGGCAAATCCGTGAGCGTGTCGAACTCGGCGAGGCGGCGCAAGCGCTCCTCGGCAAGCTTGCGTTCATTGATGTCCGCATACGTGCCGGCCAAGCGCAGCGCCCTCCCATCACGATCATGTTCAACAACGCGACCGCGAGCGCGCAGCCAAAACCAGGTGCCCGAGCGCTTGCGAACCCGAAACTCGGCTTCGTACGGCTCCGCGCCGCTCAGAGAGGCTTTCAGCCGTGCGGACATCGTGTCCAGATCGTCGGGATGCACGAAGGATCGAAATTCGGCGACTGGGGCCGTGATCTCGACCGCTGGCTCGCCTCGCATCGCAGCCGCCTGCGCACTGTGGAAGATGCGATCGCCGGCGATGTCCCAATCGAACAGAGCAAGTCCGGAGCCCTCCAGTGCCAACTCCAGTCGCTCAGCGCCTTCTTGCCGTTCCTTCGCGGCAGCCGCTGCAAGGCGATCGAAGGCACGGCGCCGCCGCTGGCTGAAGTACAGGCCAAAGGTGGACGCGAGCACGACAACTGCATAGGCGAGACCCCAACGCAGCGCCTGGTTGCGCCACGGCAGGTACATGGCCGATATCTCACGGCTGACCGCGGCCACCAGGGGCTTGTCCATCTGGAGATCCGCACGATTGAGCGTGCGGATCGCCATCATGCGAATGTCGCCGGT
Organism: Geobacteraceae bacterium; assembly: GCA_905339345.1. GTDB lineage: Bacteria > Desulfobacterota > Desulfuromonadia > Geobacterales > Geobacteraceae > Geobacter. The sequence continues at coordinate 7,517 of CAJPFF010000228.1, forward strand.
GGCCAGGACCTTTCCCGTCATCAATGTCGCAAGTCGCCCGCTCTGTTGGTGTAGCGTGAACATCGAGCCTTGTCTTGCCAAGCTCATGCCAAGTGCCGGCTCGTTCAGCGGCATGTTCACGAACACCTTGCCGTCGCCATGTGCGAGCGACGCGCGCATGTCGGGCGCGTAGAGCACGGACCGAAGCACCACCTGAAAATACTCCGGATCCAGCGTTGCCACGACGATCCCCGCGAATCCACCCTGGGCGTCCATGAGTACCCGGCTCAGGGCGACCACCAACGGACCCAGGGATGACTTGAATGGCTCGGAGACGTAGAGCGTGGCCCGGTTCGGCCGCTGGCGCGGTGTGTCGAATATCTCGCGCTGGCCGGCGTTCGTGCCAAGCAGTTCGTCTCTGCTCGAAGCCACGATTGTTCCACCCGCGTCCAGGACAGCCATGGTGCGAACACCGGGCATCGCGCTGCGGAGCAGTCTCAGCCTGGCGGAGGTGGCTGCCGCCGCACTGCGGTGCCCCGGCTGTTCGAGCTCGTCACGAACCCCCGCCAGCGCATGGTTCACGCCCTCGAATTGCCGAATCAGATTGTCGTCAACGACCCTGGCCTGTACTTGCAGGCGGTCGCCCTCCTGGATTTTGGTGCTGACGCGCACCCGGTAGAGCGCTTGAGCGAAGACCGCGGCGATGAGCAGCAGGATCGCAACCAAGGCAAGCCGCTCGGCACGGAAACGCCGTGTCTGGCTGCGAATTGAGGTGCTCATGGGTTTAGTACGATGGCGCAATGGTCTGTCTCGACTCGGAGAGCGGGCGACGCGTTCTTCTGAGAGTTCGTCTCGTTGCGTGAATCAGCTACGCAGGCGCGAGCGATTGTGCGCCCCGAAGGCTCCGACTCGACCAGTCGCACAGGGGTCGTTTCGGTGCCTCAATTCAGACGTTCGCGAACCGCAAGTGATGGCCGAGACCGTCAACTCATCATTTCGTAGGTGACGTGGCCCCACAGCATCGCCCCGCCCTCGTCCATGAGGCGGGTGAAGAAGGCGTGTGTCTCGTCGTCGGCGATTCCTTCCTGGTGGTCGACGCAGCCATCCAGGGTGACGTTGATACTGAAGGTCAAGAGTCCGATGGCGGTTCGAGACACCCGACGAGCCGCTCGCCGTCTGGCTCTCCACCTGTGAAGCTTCGCCGAAGCGTACCAAGAGACGCCGACAGATGTCCCGGACGCATCGGCCACTTGAAGAAAAGCGAAGCAGGCCTTCGCGCTGCGATGGCCGTTCCGTCTCGTACGCGTACCTCCGCTTGGGGTGAAGGCGGCTCAGGATCCTCGTGTTGTGGAAGCCCGCTCAGACATCCTTAAGTTCCTGCGCCCAAAGTAGACGCACAGTCAGCGTCGACTGGAACCGCTTGAAAGGAAGGAACATGAAACTCAGCAACATTGGCGTGGCGCTCACTCTTGCAGCTGCCATGATGGGCGCCTCCTCGCATGCGGGCGAGCATCGCAGGGGGTCGAAGGACCGTCACCACGCGGCAGCGGGCATGCGGACCGTCGCCGTGTCGCCCAAGATCGGCGAGCCAGGCCATGGCTGGCAGTACTTCTCCGATGCGCGTAGGACTCGCGCCGTGGTCATCAGCCCGAATGGCGATTACTACTACAGCCAGGGAAAGGGCCTGCAGCTCGTATTCAAGTCGAAGGCCGCGGCCTGACAGGTCCCCGCTCCTGCTCAGAAGTCCACCTGGCAAGCTCCCATGGCCTGGTCTCGCCAAACGACAACGGACTGGAAGGTTCAAGGGCACTGCGGCCGTCCGTGTGGCCGGACATCGAATGGCGGGCTTCGGCCGCCGCCATTGGACCTCCGGACTTGATCGACCGCAGCCAGTCTTAACAGTCCCTCGGTCCCTCGAAGCCTGCGGCGAAGGGACGCCTCGCCGTGATGCTGAGTTCGCGGCTAAGCCTGACACCGAACTCTTTTGAGATCAGCCGTCGCGCGGCACGCCCGGCGCAGGAAGAGGCCGCGACGAAGACTCCATACTCAGTCACATCAGGCGTGTATCGGCGGGCGCCCTGTCAGGCCTGTCGTGCGCGTTGTCGATGAAGTTCAAGGGCGCGTTCACGAGGTCTTCCCGGTCGACATCGTCCAAGGTGGGCACGTTCAGCGCGTAGAAGCGGCCACCCAACTGCGGCAAGTCACCCGTGGCGTACAAGCGAACGCCGCATCTCGAGCAGAAGCGGTAGTTGAGCCCTGCTTCTGCTTGTCCTGAGGGGACCCACTGGTAGCTGCTCAGCATTTCGCCTCCGGCGAGCAGCTTGAAGGCGTCGCCACGCACGAAGAGGAACCACGCGCGCGCCTTGGAGCAAATCGAGCAGTTGCAGCGATTCGTGCCGGCGGACAAGTCGAACTCGGCTTCGTAGCGCACGGCCTGACAGTGGCAGCTGCCTTGATATCGGCTGTAAGTCATTGGACACCAATCTGGTTGCATTTCAGGATCAGTATTCTGGAGCAAGTGATTGCGTTTAGCAACTGCTCTAGAATCGGAACCATGCGACAGGACCGGCGATCCACTTGCCCGATCAGCACTGCTCTCGAACTCATCGGCGATCGATGGACGCTGCTCGTGATCCGGGACATGATGTTCGCGGGCAAGCGCCACTTCCGCGAATTCCTGCAGTCCGAGGAATCCATCGCCAGCAACGTATTGGCAGACCGGCTCAACTCGCTTGTCGAGAACGGACTCGTCACGCGGCAGGACGATCCGACACATGCGCAGAAGGCGATCTACAGCCTGACCGAGAAAGGCTTGGGGCTCCTTCCCGTGTTGGTTGCGATGAGCGCATGGACCCAAAAGCATGACCCCAGAACGCGCAGGCCTGAGGCCGTGGACCTGATCGGGCGCGGCCCGAAAACCCTTCGGCACTTGGAAGCGCAGTTGCGGCGGGATCACGGGATCGACTGAGCCACTGACGACACGCGTCGTGTACTTGATGCCGGTGAGGCGAACCTCAGTCGGGTTTGCTGCGCGGCGAACACACACGATCTGGGTGCTGGGCCCCTCCCCCAGTCGGCGGCGCCTCTGCCTATGCAACCGGCCGGGTCTACGATGGGTGGGTGTCAGCTGTGAACGTCGCATATACTGTATATATGTACAGTGATGAGCCGACGACCCAAATAACCCGCATCGGACGCGAAACCGCGGGCGACCATGCGCAGGCACGGCCCCAGGTGGCGATCGGCTTCGGCTCGCCGGCAGACGACTCCGGTGTCACCCGGCTCGACCTCAACGACATCCTCGTCAGGCATCCGCAGGCGACGTTCCTGATGCGGGTGGCTGGAGACGCAATGCGCGAGGCCGGCATCGATTCCGGCGACCTCGTGCTCATCGACCGTGCCATCACGCCGGCGCACGG
>CAJPFF010000229.1 GCA_905339345.1 Geobacteraceae bacterium
CCTTCGACATCGCCACCCTGCGGGATGACGACCAGGCAAGCTATGACCTCATCTCCGCCGGCAATACCACCGGCGTCTTCCAGCTGGAATCGAGCGGCATGAAGGAGATGCTGGTCAAGCTGAAGCCCTCCTGCTTCGAGGACGTCATCGCCGCCTGCGCCCTCTACCGGCCGGGCCCCCTGGGCTCCGGCATGGTGGACGACTTCATCGACCGCAAGCATGGCCGCAAGAAGGTGGTCTACGACCTGCCGCAGCTGGAGCCGATCCTGAAGGATACCTACGGGGTCATCGTCTACCAGGAGCAGGTCATGCAGATCGCCCGGACCCTGGCCGGCTACTCCCTTGGTGGCGCCGACCTACTGCGCCGCGCCATGGGCAAGAAGGACCCGGCCGAGATGGCCAAGCAGCGGGACATCTTCCTGGAAGGGGCGAAAAAGGGGGGCATCGACCTCCAGAAGGCCGGGGCCATCTTCGATCTCATGGCCAAGTTCGCCGAGTATGGCTTCAACAAGTCCCACTCGGCCGCCTACGCCCTGGTGGCCTACCAGACCGCCTATCTCAAGGCCCACTACCCGGTGGAGTTCCTGGCCGCGCTTCTCACCGAGGACATGGCCAATACCGACAAGGTGGTGAAGAACATCGCCGACTGCCGGGATATGGGGATCGAGGTGCTCCCCCCCGACATCAACGCCTCCCATCACTCCTTCCGGGTCCTGGGCAACTCGATCCGTTTCGGCCTCGGCGCCGTGAAAAACGTGGGGGAGGGGGCCATCGAGGCGATCATTGAGGCCCGGAAAGAGGGGGATTTCAAGGACCTCTTCGACTTCTGCGAGCGCGTCGACCTCCGCAAGGTCAACAAACGGGTGGTGGAAGCTCTCATCAAGTGCGGCGCCTTCGACTCCACCGGTGCCCGGCGCTCCCAGCTCATGGCTGCCCTGGAAGACGCCACGGCCATCGGCCAGAAGATCCAGCAGGAGCGGGAAAGCGCCCAGGTTTCCCTCTTCGGCGCCGAGGAGATCGTCAGGACCAACGGCAACGGCAAGGGGAAGGGGAAGGTGCAACTCCCCGATATCCCCGAATGGGACGACAAGCTGAAACTGGGGCAGGAGAAGGAGGCCCTCGGCTTCTTCATCACCGGCCACCCCCTGGGGCGCTACGAGAAGGAGATCAAGCGTTTCTCCACCGCCGACACTGCCACCCTTGACGAGCGGGCCGACAAGAGTGAGGTGAAGCTCTGCGGCATCGTCACCTCCCTCAAGGAACTGATCACCAAGAAGGGAGACCGGATGGCCTTTGCCACCCTGGAGGACCTGCTCGGTTCCGTGGAGGTCGTGGTCTTTCCCGAGGCCTTTGCCGCCGGCTCCGAGTACCTCAAGTCCGACGACCCGCTCCTGATTTCGGGTACCATCGACAAGGGGGAGAAGAGCATCAAGATCATGGCCAACGAGGTGGTGCTCCTGAAGGATGTGAGCAGCCGCGAGACCAAGCGGGTCATCTTCACCCTGGTGGGCGACGGCCTTGACCGCAGCCGCCTTGAAACCCTCAAGGGGATCATGCGCCGCCATCCCGGCAGCTGCAAAACGCTTCTCGCCATCGAGATTCCCGCCCAGTGCCGGGCCACCATCGCCCTCCCCGATTCGTACCAGGTGGCGCCCAGCGAGGAACTCTCCCTTGAAGTGAAGAACCTCTTCGGCTATCATGCCGTGTCGTTCGAGTAACCGCTCTACAGCGTTGAAAATACATTACATGGAATCGTGCAAAGGAGAAGATCAATGGCTTCCCAATACCATCTCGAATTTGAAAAACCGGTCGTGGAACTGGAGAAGAAAATCCAGGAACTGGCCGATATCGCAAGCGACAACGCTGAGCTGAAGACTGAGGTCGGCAAGCTGGAGAAAAAGGTCGACAAGATGCGGGAGGTGATCTTCGCCAACCTCTCCCGCTGGCAGATGGTCCAGGTGGCCCGCCACATTGACCGCCCCTTTACCCTTGACTATATCACTCATATCTTTACCGACTTCGTTGAACTCCACGGCGACCGTCTCTATGGCGACGACCACGCCATCGTCGGCGGCATGGCCAAGCTGGACGGCGAGCCGGTCATGGTCATCGGCCACCAGAAGGGGCGCGACACCAAGGAGAAAGTCTACCGCAACTTCGGCATGCCCAACCCCGAGGGGTACCGCAAGGCCCTGCGCCTCATGGAGATGGCAGAGCGGTTCCGGATGCCGATCATCACCTTTGTCGACACCCCCGGCGCCTACCCGGGCATCGGCGCCGAGGAACGGGGCCAAGCCGAAGCCATAGCACGTAACCTCCGCGAGATGGCGGCGCTGACTGTGCCGATTGTCGTCGTCATCACCGGCGAGGGGGGCTCCGGCGGGGCATTGGCCATCGCCGTTGGCGACCGGGTTCTGATGCTCGAATACTCCATCTACGCAGTCATCTCCCCCGAAGGGTGCGCCGCCATCCTCTGGTCCGACGGCACCAAGGGGGCCCAGGCCGCCGAGGCCCTCAAGCTGACTGCCCCCGACCTCAAGGAGCTGGACGTCATCGACGAGATCATCAAGGAGCCCCTTGGCGGCGCCCACCGTGACCACGAGACCATGGCAAGGAACCTCCACGCGGCCCTTGCCCGGCACCTGAAAGAGCTGAAGGCTCTTTCCGTGGAAGAGCTTGTGGAAGGGCGGTACCAGAAGTTCAGGAAGATGTCGCGGTTTGCGGAATAGGGCGGGCTGAAGGCTGAAGACTAAGGGTTGAAGGCTAAGGGTTTTGGGTGGAAGGTTTTTACCTTTCACCCTCAGTCTTTAGCCTTCAGCCTTTTCTGGAGTTCAAATGGAAGAACGGTTGCAGAAGATACTCTCCCAGGCCGGAGTCGCATCCCGCCGGGAGGCCGAGCGAATGATCACTGACGGACGCGTTGCGGTGAACGGTGCGTCGGTCACCGAGTTGGGAGCCAAGGCCGACCCCTCCCGGGACACCATCACCGTCGACGGCAAACCGGTCACCGTTGACGAGAAGCGCGTGTATGTTCTTCTCAATAAACCGGTGGGGTATGTCACCACCCTGAAGGACCCCGAAGGGCGCCCCATCGTGACCGACCTTCTTAAGGGGCTCGGGGTGCGAGTATTCCCCGTTGGCCGCCTCGACTACAACACCGAGGGTCTGCTGCTCCTCACCAACGACGGCGAATGGGCCAACCGTCTTGCCCACCCACGCCACGAGGTGGACAAGGAGTACCTTGTGCGGATCCGGGGGACGGTTGCCAGGGAACAGATCGTCCGACTGGAACAGGGAGTCGATCTCGAAGACGGCAAGACCGCCCCGGCCCGGGTCGCGTTGACCAAGCAAAGCGACAACAATACCTGGATTTCCATAACAATCCACGAGGGACGCTACCGCCAGGTCCGCCGGATGTGCGAAGCGGTTAGTCTCTCCGTGGTGCGGTTGCGGCGGGTTCGGTACGGGTCCCTTGAACTGGGTGAGCTGAAGCAGGGACAATACCGACACCTCACGCCGGCAGAGGTGAGCGCCCTTGCTGAGGGGAAAAAAACGGGACGGAGGGCACCATCAGCCGGACGCGTCCCGTCGCCTCGTCCCCGGAAGACGTAACGAATGTTACGAATTCCCACACTAGTGTGTAAAAAACACGCATTTTGGATGGTATTCTATCTCGGTGCGGGTGTCTGAACAGGTTTCCTGGTGGGGCAGGACAGCGGAAAAGGCAGCCAGTGGGGAGTTCGGGAGGATCGAAGCGTTATTTTAAAAAGATGGCAAGGGCTTTGCACTGAATTGAGTCAAGAGGCAATTAGTACAGACTGCTTCCAGACAAGGGTGCAAGGAGGTAACGGCCATGTTTGTGAACTGCTACGACGGATACGGACTCTGCCTGTTTTCGGTGACGGTAAAGGAAGGAGTTGTGGCCCGTAACCTGGGTCATCATATTTCCAGCAACCACAAACTGATTGATCATTGGAGCGTCACTGATTCGCCGGAAGGTGCCGTAGTGAGATACTGACCCGCAATCCCGTCGGAGAGAGTGTCCTCGGGAAAGTGTTGGCGAGTTGATGGACAGTGGCCGAGACCGCGTGGGTGGTGCTGTCGGTGTGACAACAGAACATACATCAGATGAACAGGGAAAACGAAAGGGGTTAGCTGCCGAAGCAGCTAACCCCTTGTTTTTTATGGTGCCGAAGACTGGAAACTATTAATTAAACTTAAATTTCAACAAATTCAGGCACTTACAAGTTTAGAGAGTCGCTTTTTGTGGTACAATTTGTGGTACAAAATAATTTTGGGTAAATTATACCAGACGGTATAAGAGGACAAGATTTTTAATATTGGAATGTGAAGCCGGAAACAGGAACCGAATTGAGGGGGGGGAGAGGGGCGGAAGCAAAATCCAGCGGAAGAGGAAAAGAGAAAAGGGCCTTTTGGCCCCCTCTCTTACTCTTTGATGTAAAGGTTATTAACATATAACCTGCCGTCTACTTCTGAATAATATAAGTTACAGACTTTTCCGGGTTCTATATCACCGTCACAATTAGAGTATTTGGAGAGTTTAGCTTTAACTTTGAGATATACGAAATCACCTTCTGAATCTAATATTTCAACGCCGCATACTTTGCCTAGTTTTTTATTTTCTTGCATGGTTTATCTCCTTTGTCGATTACAACATTCAGAAAATCATCTGTAGTCTCATTGGTCCAATAAAAATGTATTAGTCTTTTAGAGTCAACGCTATCGGATGTAATTTTAATAATTTGATTAGCAGCTTCTTTTATTTGGAATATAGCCATATTCTTTTCGTATTTGATCCAGAGTTGTTTTTTCAAATAATCTAAAGAGTATTTTGTTCTTTTGTTAGTTTGAATAATTGCCCACAATCCTTTTGCGATCTGATTTGACATCATCTGAATGCTACGAAAGTGAAGCAACAATCCTCTGTTTTTTGATTGGTCCAGAAATGCCGAGTTTATCGCTATTTCAAAGTGTCTTTCTCCTGTCTTTTTATCGGTTGTC
>CAJPFF010000230.1 GCA_905339345.1 Geobacteraceae bacterium
AGCGGCTGCGGACCGAGGTGCTGGGCCTGGCCGGAACCAGGGCGGCGGACGGAGTGGTGGAGCTGCCGGCCACCCTCGACCGGCGGAGCGCAAGCCGGGGCTTCATCGGCAAGATCGTCATCAAGACCTTGAAGTTCTTCAGGATCGACGTGGCGGAGAAAGCGGCCCGCTTCATCGCAACAAAGCTGGAAAACCACCTGCTCGGGACAAAGGATGACAACCGGGGCCCCGGCCTCTACCGGCTGTCGGGAGAGGAGCTTACGCTTTCTCCGGTTTCCGAGGCGGTGCTCACCCTGCCGGCGGACCGGCCGTCACACGTCTTCCTCCACGGCACCGCCTCGTCCAAGGCCGGGAGTTTCGGCAAGCTCTGGACCGACAAGCGACGCCCCCAGCGGCAGCAGCTCCTCACCCCCTACGAGGGGCGGGTCTTCGGCCTGGAGCACGAGACCCTGTCCAAGAACCCCCTCGACAACGCCATCGGCGTTGCCGAGCGGCTGCCGCCCGGGGCGCGGCTCCACCTGGTCTCCCATTCGCGGGGGGGGATGGTGGGAGAACTCCTCTGCCGGGCCGGCATGGAAGGGGGGCGCGACCCCTTCGACTCCGCCGACCTCAGCTTCTTCGCCGAGCGCAACCCCGACAAGGTGCGGGGAGACCTGGATCGCCTGAACAACCTTCTCATAGAGAAACGGTTCCACATCGAACGGTTCGTGCGGGTGGCCTGCCCTGCCCGGGGGACGACCCTTGCCTCGGAGCGGCTCGACATCTACCTGTCGGTCCTCTTCAACCTCCTGGGGGCCTACGGCTTTGTTGCCAAGCTCCCCGGCGGGGTCTTCACCAGCATCTTCAGCGAACTGATCATGGCGGTGGCCAAGGAGCGTTCCGATCCTTCGGTGCTGCCGGGGATCGAGGCGATGATCCCCTCCTCCCCCCTGGTGGCGCTCCTGAACCGGGCCAAGGCTTCGGTTGCCGGGGAGCTGCGGGTGATCGCCGGTGACATCGAGGGGGACAATGTCATGAGCGCCATCGGCACCCTCCTGACGGACCCCCTCTACCAGGACGACCACGACCTGGTGGTTAATACCGACGCCATGTTCGGTGGCGCCGAGCGGTCCGGCGGGGCGGGATTCCTCTTCCGGCGGGGCCCCGACGTGAACCACTTCAGCTACTTCGAGAACGCCGACAGTGCCGAAGGGCTCGCCCGGACCCTCTCCCGGAGCGGCTCGGAAGCAGACGGGTTCGAGCCCTTCTCGGTGCGGGCCACCGACAGCGGCACCCCCCCCTACGAAAAGCGGGACGTGGCCGACGGGGCGCCGGTGGTCTTCGTGCTGCCGGGAATCATGGGGAGCCACCTGGCCATCGACGAGAACCGGGTCTGGCTCGACCCCTTCGACATTGCCCGCGGAAAGTTCCAACTCCTGAGCTACGGCACGCCGAACCTGGTGAAGCCGGAGGCCCCCATCTGGATCTTCTACAGCGACCTGGTCAAGCACCTGGCAAAAACCCACCGGGTGGAGCCCTTCCCCTTCGACTGGCGGCTCTCGATATTTGAGGAGGCAAAGCGCCTCGCCGCCGCCATCGACAAAGCCCTGGCCTCCACCGAAAAGAGCCGGCAGCCGGTGAGCATCGTGGCCCACTCCATGGGGGGGCTCGTGGCCCGGGCCATGATCGCGGCCCACCCTGAGGTCTGGGAACGGATGAAGGGGCGCCCCGAGGCGCGGCTCATCATGCTCGGCACCCCCAACGGCGGCTCCCATGCGGTGGCCCAGGTGCTCACGGGGCGCGACAGCCTCATCCGCAAGATCGCCCTCCTGGACACCACCCGGAAGAGGCGGGACCTGATCGGCATCGTGGCGAAGTTCCCCGGCCTCCTGGAGATGCTGCCGGCCCTCTCCAGCTTCGACCTCTTCGATGCCGCGGCGTGGCAGAACCTGGCGGCCGCCGACCCGGAGAAGGGGACCTGGCAGCCCCCTACCGCCGCCGCGCTGAAAGCGGCCCGCGCCAACCGGGAAAAGCTGGCCAACTCCCCCATCGATCCGCAGCGGATGCTCTACATCGCCGGCTGTGCCCCCGCTACGCCGGTGGACCTGACAGTCGAGGAAGCAGGAACGAAGAAGCGACTGGTCTTCCACGCCACTCCCCGGGGCGACGGCAGGGTGCCGTGGGAAACGGGCATCCCGGCGGGGATCAGGACCTGGTACCTCCAGGCCGCCCACGGCGACCTCCCCTCCGCCGAGGAGGGGTTCGACGCCATCACCGATCTGCTGCGCCGCGGCACCACCGACCGCCTGCCAACGGCTCCACCCGAGACCCGCGGCGTTCCGGAGCGTTTCGAGCTCCCGGCAGAGCGGGAGCCCCTCTACCCCGACTTCACCGACCTTGCCCGCACTGCAGTAGGTGCCGGGCGCACCAAGCGGACCCGCCGCACCGAGCGCAAGATCCGGATCAGCGTCCGCCACGGCAACCTGGCCTTCGCGGGCCACCCCGTCATGGTGGGGCACTACAAGGGAGATACCATCATCAGCGCCGAAGCGTACCTGGACCGGACCCTCGACGGTCGGCTCATCGCCCGGCACCGGCTCGGGATCTACCCCGGCGACGACGGCACGGCCGAGGTCTTCCTGAACCCCGAATGGGAGCAGTCCCAACGAAGCGACGGCAAGCCCGCCGGAGCCATCGTCATCGGCCTCGGCGAGGTGGGGAAACTCTCCCCCGGACGGCTCCTGCGGGCCGTCTCCCGGGGGGCGCGGGCCTATACCCTCGCCCGGGCCGAATGCCCGCAGGTGAAAAGCGGCAAGGCAGGCCCAGCCGGTATCAGTGCGCTCCTCGTGGGAACCGGCGCCGGCGGCGTCTCGGTGCAGGATGCGGTGACCGCCATCCTCCGGGGCGTCATCGACGCCAACCGTTTCATCGCCGATTCGGGCCGCGCCGACTGCTCCCCCATCGAAGAGGTTGAATTCGTTGAACTCTACGAGGACCGGGCCATCCATGCGGCCCGCACCCTGGCGCGACTGCGCAACGATCCTGACATTGCGCGGGCCTTTGCCATCGACCCCGACCCGCTGGTCATCCCCCTGGAAGGGGGGATGCGCCGGGCAAGCTTCTTCGAGGAGGATCCCTGGTGGCAGCGGCTCCAGATCACCGAGGACGAGAAGGAGCGCCTCTCCTTCAATCTCCTCACCGACCGGGCCCGGGCCGAAGTCTACCTCCAGCAGTCCCAGCGGAGCCTGGCCGACAGGTTCATCGAAGAGATGTCCTCTACCACCGCCAGCAGCGAAGGGGTTTCCGTGACCCTCTTCGAGATGCTGATCCCCAACGAGTTGAAGGAATACACCCCCGACCGCCGGGACATGGTGCTGGTCCTGAACGACGCCGCGGCCCGCTACCCGTGGGAGATGATGCAGGAACGGCGGCGAAGCGGCAGCGCCGGCCAGGCAGAGAAGCCCATGGCAGTCCAGGCCGGCATGGTGCGGCAGCTCCAAGTGGAGAAGTTTCGCGAGCGGGTGGTTATGGCCCGCGATACCACGGCCCTGGTCATCGGCAACCCCACCACCCCCTTCACCAACCTCCCCGGAGCCGAGCAGGAGGCCCATGAAGTAGAGAAGGCCCTGAAGGGCGCCGGGTACTCCGTAACCCCCCTCATCGGCACCGATGCCACGGGGCCGGCCATCCTGACGGAGCTCTTCGTCAAGGATTACCGGATCGTCCACCTGGCCGGCCATGGGGTGCTGGACTACCGTCCCCCGGTGCCGTGCGGCTCCTGCCACCAGCAGACCGACGGCAACCCGGTCACCGGCATGGTCATCGGCGAGAACCAGTTCCTGACGGCGGCCCAGATCCGTCAGATGCGCACGGTGCCCCAGCTGGTCTTCGTCAACTGCTGCCACCTGGGGAAGATCGACGACCGGCAACCGTCCCGCAACCTGCCGAACCTGGCCGCCAACGTGGCCACCGAGCTGATCCGGATGGGAGTGAGAGGTGTCGTGGCCGCCGGCTGGGCCGTGCAGGACGATGCCGCAGCCCTCTTCGCCGCCACCTTCTACCGGGAGATGCTGGCCGACTCCACCTTCGGCCAGGCGGTCCACGCGGCCCGCGCCGCCACCTACGCCGCCCATCCCGAGGTCAACACCTGGGGCGCCTACCAGTGCTACGGCGACCCCGACTTCACCCTCGGCAAGGGAGACGCCGCACGTACGCCCCGCACCCAGCGAAAAGCCTACTCCGCCCTTTCTGAGGCGATCGTGGACCTGGAGAACATCGCAGCGGCGGCAAAGACCGCCCGGGGGCCGGCCGTTGACTGGAACCTGAAAGCCATCCGCACCATCGAGCAGAGCGTGCCAACCGCGTGGCTCGCCTGCGGCGCTCTTCAGGCGGCGCTGGGACAGGCCTATGGTGAACTGAAACGGTTTGCGGAAGCAGTGGAGCACTACCGCAGAGCTACCGACGACGACAAGGGGCTTGCCACCATCAAGACCGCGGAGCAGCTCTGGAATCTGCAGTCCCGCTGGGCCCAGGAAGTGGCCGCCACCGACCCGGCCCGTGCCCTCCAGCTCGTCACCGAGGCGGAAGAGAGGCTCATGGACCTGAACAGGGCCCTGGGCGAGACAGGGGAACGGCTGTCGCTGCTGGGGAGCGTTGCAAAACGGAGGATGATGATCGCCACGGAAGTCTCTGAAAAGCGGGACGCCCTCCTTGCCATGGCCGGGCACTACTACCGGTCCTATGCCCTCGGCGTCGAACGGGGCAAACCATCCTACTACCCCCTCGTCAACCACCTGACGGCTCAGACCCTGGCCCTTCTGCTGGACGAGAAGGGGGAGCTGCCGCCCGATTTTGAATCCTCCGTGGACAAGGTCGTGGAGCTTGCGGAGGACGAGCACCGGGCCAGCCCCGATTTCTGGAACACGGCCACGCCGGTGGACTGCCTCCTTCTCAGACACTTGGCCTCGGGCGACCTGGCCGACCACTGCCCCGAAATCATCGCCGACTACGCCAGGGCCAAGAATGTGGGGTCGCCGCGGCAGTTCCAGTCAGTGCTGGACCAGCTTGACTTTCTGAAGAAGGTGATCGCGTCGGCACCGGAAAATGCCGCAAGACAGGTGCTCATGGCGGCCCTGCAGGAAATCCGGCAGGGAGCGGAAGCCGCGGGAAACAGTGACGAAAGCCGCGCTCCCGAACCCCACATCCCTCTGTCAGTCGGGACCGGATCCCCCATCCGGTTGAAGCGCTCCGCTCCACCCAAGACCCTATCACGGGGCAAGGCTCCCCCCACCGCCGGGGCCGAGCCGCCGACACCTGTCCCCGCCATGGCCGGCGCATCTCCCGAAGTCGGGGAAGAGCTGCAGCCGGTCCAGCTGGGGGCCTCGGCACCCCGCCAGGCGAAGCCGGGGAGCGAGTTCACCGCCCGGTTCGTGGCCTACGAAAAGGCCCTGGAGCAGGAGGTCAGGGATCTCCTCAAAAAACTCGCCCCCACGGCCGAGCCAGTGCTCGGCATCCAGGAGTGCCGCTGGAAGCGGGACACCCGCGTCACGGTGAAACTCTCCGGCCGCGGCCTCACCGCCGAGCCTGCCGAGCAGGAATTCATCTGGCAGGGGGGTCGGTCCCTCCTGGAATTCGACGTGACGGTCTCCAAGAAGGCCGAGGAGGGGACCATCCCCCTCAAGTTCGACGTGGCCATCGAGGGGATCATCGTGGCGCGCCTGCGGCTCGACCTGGAGATAACCGCCGCGCCGAAGAAAAAAGGAGTCTCCACCGCCACCGGCGAGCCGGCAAAAACAGCCTTCGCCTCATACTCCTCCAAGGACCGGCTGCGGGTCCTGGACCGGCTTGATGCTATCCAGATCAGCGCCGGCATTGACGTGTTCCAGGACTGCCTCGACCTCAAGCCGGGAGAAGAGTTTAAGCCGCGGCTCGACAACGAGATCAGGGAGCGGGACCTCTTCCTCCTCTTCTGGTCGAAAAGCGCCAGCGAATCCAAGTGGGTGGTGTGGGAGCTGGAAACGGCCATGAAGGAAAAAGGGGAGCAGGCCCTGCAGATCCACCCCCTCGACCCAGGGGTCAAGCCGCCGCCGGGGCTGGAGAAGCTCAACATCGGGAGCAACGCCATGTGGGTCCGCAAGGGTTACGAAGCGGTGCTGAAGGAGCGGGAGTCCGCCGGCCCGCAGTGAGGGAGTACGCTGAGTGGACCGGAAACGTATCAGTGGAGACCTTATGAAAACAACAATCATGACTCTGCTCAAGGTTGCTTGCGCCGTCATCGTCATGCTTGTGTTGCCGGCTGGCACCATGGCGCAGGATGCGGGGGAATCCGATCCGGCGACCAGGTTCAGCAAGGAAGAGCTGACACAGATGCTGGCGCCCATCGCCCTGTATCCCGATTCAATGATCGCCCAGCTTCTGATGGCATCCACGTATCCCCTTGAACTGGTGGAGGCGGAGCGATGGAGGCGGCAGAACACGGGCATGGCAGGCGAAGAGCTGGACAATGCCCTGAAGGCCATGCCCTGGGACCCCAGCGTGAAATCACTCTGCCACTACCCGGACGTTCTCTTCGCCATGAGCGACAAGCTCGACCAGACAAGGAAGCTGGGGGATGCCTTCCTGGGCCAGAAGGACGAGGTCATGGCCACCGTCCAGGAACTGCGCCGCAAGGCCGAACAGCAGGGGAATCTCAAGACAACCAGTGAACAGGTGGTCATCGAGGAGCAGGAAACCATCCGGATCGAGCCCGCGGACCCGCGGGTCATCCATGTTCCGGTCTATAATCCCCTCTACGTGGATGGACCCTGGTGGTATCCCGCCTATCCCCCCTACTACTGGTATTACCCCCCCGGGTACGGCATCGTTGGCGGGTATATCGGCTTCTCCCCCGGCATCTTCATCGGCTTCAACCTGTTTTCCTGGGTCTGGTTCGACTGGCATACT
>CAJPFF010000231.1 GCA_905339345.1 Geobacteraceae bacterium
TGCTCGCCGGTCATGGACGTAATGCCGACAAACAGGGACCGGGGCAGCAGGGCTCTCACCCTGCCGGCATAATCGGGCTCGACCCTCTGATCGATGATCACCGGCGTCAGGCCCACCGCCCGGATTGATGGGCCGAGGGCCACCAGGGAGAGCGGCGGCTGGGGCCGCAGCGGGTTGATCCCCGTCTTCGGGTAGAGCAGCAGAACTGTCTTCTTGTCGGCGTTCACGGCTATCGTCCGGTTATCCGCGCCAGATTCTGTTTCGCCCCTACATGGTCCGGCTTCAGGCGGAGGGCGGCCTGGAATTCAGTCGCGGCGTTCCTGGAATCTCCCATCTGGAGATAGGCTTCCCCCAGGCTGTTGTGGGCATCGGCATAGGCGGGATTGTGCCTTATGGCCGCCTTGAAGGCGCTCACCGCATCGGCGAGGCGCCCAGTATCCTGATAGATCATCCCGAGAAACCGGTGGGCCTCCGGGTAGTCGGGCTTGTGACCCAGTGCCGTCTGCAGTTCGGCGATCGCCTCGGGAAACCGTCCCATCTGGGCCAGGAGCCCGGCATAATCGCTGCGGGCCGCAACAAAGTCGGGCTTCAGCCGCAATGCCGCCCGATACTCCCCGGCAGCTTCGTCATTCACCCCCTGCTCGTGGAGGATCAGGGCCATGTGATAGTGGGCGCCGGCATGGTCCGGGTCCGCCGCCAGCACCGCCCGCAGTCCGTCGAGGGCGTTCTCCGGCCGCCGGTTGCGATACTGCTCGACAGCCTGCCTGAAATGCCCCTCTACCTCTTCCGGCGCCAGCTTCTTCGGGGCCGACGCCGTGCCCGCGCCGGGCGGCTTCGCGCCGCCGGTCACCATTTCGGGGTGGGCTGCCATGTCGAGCCTGAACGCCATGTCCACTTCCCGGCCGGCTTCCTCCAGCTTTCCCTGGCTCTTGTACGCCTTGCTCAGAATGAAATGGGCCTGGGGGCTGTCGGGAGAGTTCTTCACCACATCCTCGGCAAGACTGATCTCCGTCCTCCAGACCCCGTTTCTGGCGTATGCCGAAACCGCCAGCACCAGGAGAAGCGCTCCGGACGCGAGGGAGACGGCAGGGATCTTCCCCTTGTCAAAACGCAGCGAGAGAAGAGAGACGGCGGTGCCGACCGCCAGGAACACCCCCACCGAGGGGAGATAGTTCCGATAGACGGCGGTGAGGACCGACAGCGGGATGATGCCCGACTCCACCGAATGGCCGATGAAATACCAGACAATCCCCAGGCCGATCAGGGTCCATTCCGGTTTCATCCGCCGGCACCTGACCAGGAGATAGAGCCCGGAGCCGAGGAGCGACGCCAGAAACGCCCCGGACGCCAGGACAGCCGGATCAAAGAGCGACCGGGACACCGCCCACTCCCGAAACGCCGGCAGCCCCACCGGCACGAAAAAGAGGCGGAGGTAGTTGGCCAGAACCCGGAATTGGGTGAAGAGGTAATCGAGACGGGTCATCTCCTGGCCGGTGACCGGTTTGAATGCCGTCGCGGCCTCTTCGAGCGAAAATCCCATGTCGAAGAGATAGGTCGCCGGGATGATGAGAAGCGTCAGCCCCAGGGGAAGCAGCCGGACAAGCCGGGGTTTTATGGCGCCGGAGAAAAGGGTGAACTCGAACAGCGCCGCCATGAGGGGGAGGGTGACGGCGTTCTGCTTGCACTTCATGGCAAGCGCCGCGGACAGGACCGCGACGCCGTACCAGAGATACCCCCTGCCCCGCCCCTCTTCCAGCCGGCCGCGAAGGTACGCCGCCAGGGCGCCGAGGTAGAAAAACGCCGTGAGAACCGCCGACCGCCCGTGCCAGATCCAGGTGACCGCCACCGTCTGGATCGGATGGGCGACAAAGAGGAGCGATACGAAGAGTGCCAGCGGCTTTCGCCTCTCCGCAAGGGGCGACTGCCGCAGCAGGGGAGTCCGGAAGGTAAGGATGACAAGGGCGTACACGAGCAGGGCATCCAGGAGGTGGAACAGCAGGTTGACCGCATGGTAGCCGAAGACATCGAACCCGTGCAGCCTGTAGTTGAGGGCAAAGGTGAGGTAGGGCAGATAGCGGCTCTTGACGAGGCCGTAGTGGTCCGGGTTCATCTGCTTCAGCCGCTCCAGGGGGAAGGAGATGTCCCGGACGAAGGGGTTTTCCGTCACGTAATCCGCACTGAGAAAAAACGGGACCTGGAAGGTATTCGAATAGACCAGCAGGCCGACGACAATAATCAGGACGGCATGGACCAGCGGCGACTCAAGGTATGTGAACACATTGCGCTTCATTTCAATCGGCCTCCTGCCGCACCCATCCCGCCACCTGAAGTATCAATCTTCCGTTAGCCTCGCCAAAAATTCCCTCCCCCCTGGCGAAGGAGGGTCAGGGTGGGGGGGGGGAGTAGCCATGTAATCAAGAGGCTGCAACTTCACCCTCCCCCTAACCCCCTCCCGTCAAGGGAGGGGGACGACTTTGAGCCGACATGAGGCTCTTCCTCGCCATGCCGGCCATCTGACTCACCTGGAGGACGAAATGCTCGATCGATGCGGTCTTTCGCAGCCTCCTCAGAAGATACGAAGGTCTCAGATAAAACTGCCGGACAGCCCTGTTGCGCAATGCCCTGAGCCGTTCGTACCCCACCGCGCTGATCCCCAGCTCGCCCCGGTGCGAAAGGGTATCGTACCCCTCTGCCCCGAAAACCATTCGGCCCGCTGCAACAGCCTTTTGCCGGAACGCCGAGCCGGGCAGCGGCGCGGCGATGTTGAACGACGCGAAATCAAGGGGAAGCTCCCGGGCAAACCGGGTGGTGGCGAGCATTTCCGCCTCGCTCTCATGCTCCAGGCCGAGGATGAAATCACCGCAGACACTCATCCCCAAACGGTCGGCATGGGTGACCAACTCCACGATTCTCCCCTTGTCCACATGGCGCCCGTACCTTTTCAAACCATCGGTGTTCGCCGATTCGATCCCGACGATCAGGGTATGGCAGCCGGCGGCCTTCATCAGCTCCAGCAGCTCCGCCGTGTACATCTGGGGGTGGAAGTAGCACGACCACGAAAAATTGAAGCGGCCGGCCATTTCATCAAGCAGCGGGGCGACATTCTCCCGGGGATAGCCGAACGCCTTGTCGCCGAAGAAGAGCTCCTTCACCCCCAGGGTTTCAAGGTGTTCGAGCTCCCTGACCACCGTTTGCCAGGGGCGTACCGCCGGCTGGAAGTTGGAGTCGGGGCAGTAGGAGCAGGCAAAGGGGCATCCCCATACCGTCGTGACCGTGGCAAACCTCGCGCGCCTGGCAAGGGGAAAGACATACCCCTTTTTGAGAAACAGACCGTGGCGGGGGATTCCGCCGGGAGCCTCCCCCTCGCGGAGAAGCGGGGCAGGTGCGGCTTCAGCAGCGGACCTTACGCCGGGAAGCCCCTTGCCGCTTCGACCCATCATCCCCTCAAGGTCCAGGTGAAAAGGATTCACGATCACGCCGTCGCATTCCTGCACGATGCGCGACAGATACGCTTCTTCCTGGAAAATGTCCCCGATGACGTAGAAGGGCTTGTCCCGAAAACGGTCCCGCGTCTTCCGGAAGTAGCGATAATCGGACTCCCAGCAGACGCCGGAAAGCGCAAACACGATCAAATCGGGATTGCTCCCGGCAACGAGCCGGAAAAAATCCGCCTCGCCCAGCCTGTCCGCCGTCCCGTCGATGAGGGATGCGCCGTCGTCGGGGCCCAGGAGCGCGGAGATGAGCATGAAATCGCTGGGCTGCCAGAGATAGTCCGCCTTGGCCTCATGACTGCAGTCGATGAGCCGGATGATGCTGCGGTTCCGGGGCGATGGCGGATTAACGAAGAGAAGGTGCATACCGGCGTCCGGCTGGCCTATCTGAAATATTCCGCATGGATCGACGTCCCCATGTGGGAGGTCAAAAACTGGGCGACGAGGGCGATCAGAAAACCGAAAATGAAGAACCAGGAGGCCCTGCGGCCGTTCATGCGGAAAAAGCGCCGCAGATGCAGGTAGAACCCGAAGATCAGCCAGGTCATGAGGGACCAGGTCTCCACGGGATCCCACCCCCAGTAGCGTCCCCATGACTTGTAGGCCCAGATGGAGCCGGCCAGCATGCCGATGGCCCAGAAGATGAAACCGAAGCCGGCGAAGCGGTAGGCGAAGAGGTCGATGTTCGGAAGGTCCGGAAGGCGCTGCAGCCAGGCCGCCGGCGCCGGCCGGTCCTTCAGGAGGTAAAAGATTGAAAACGCCAGGGCGATGACGAGGGTCCCGAGGGCGATCTTGTAGAAGGCAATATGGAAGACGAGCCAGACGCCGCCGAAGGTGGGCGGCAGGGTACGGATGCCGGGGCTCGACATGGTCGCCAGGCCGACCATCAGGAAGACGACGGGAAAGACCACGATGCTGGCCGGCTTGATGCGCGGGTAGAAGCGCATGAAGAGGAGGAACATGCAGAGGGTTATCCAGGCATCGGCAGACAGGACCTCGCTGGGGGCCATGTAGGGGCCATGCCCCACCACCCGCCACCAGAAGAGGAGGGAGGCGCTGTGACATGCCAGCCCCACGGAGGTGATCCAGTAGCTGAACCTCTCCGGCTTTTCTTTCCTGAACAGCGTTCCGTAGACATTGACCGTGGTCCCGAGGACATAGAAGAAGACCGTCGTCCAGTTCAGGATCACGTAGGTTGCCACCGTCTTATCCATTGTTGTTCGTCTCCCCGCCCAGTTCCCGCTTCAGCTGGGCGAACTCGTCGTCGTAAAACCCGGCGAACTTGACCGCCCGCCATGCCACACGGCATCCCCCGTTACCGGGCTGAAGAAGGATTTCGCGCGGTGCGGCAAAGTAATGGAGGATACTGCCGAGTACGATAATGAAAAACCCGGAAAAAACGCCGGAGATGCCGGTCAGGTTCACAAAAATCAGCCGAGACCACTTGCTGACGCTGAGCAGTCGGAACCGGAATTCCCCCACCGCGCCGCGTTCCCCCACCCTCAGGGGCACCTGCCCCAGCTCCCGCCCCCCTTCGTCCACGCGAATGACCAGCAACGGGGCCTCGCGGCTGAGGGATTTCTTCTCCTCATCCACGAAATACTTGGTCCGCAGCAGGTAATCGCCGCCGAGGGCCGAGGGGAACTCCCCGTACCCCGGCCTGTCGGGGGCCAGCGGGTGCTTTATCAGGAGCTCCAGGACGTCTTTCCGCCCTGACGGATAGGTAACCTCGGCATGGAAGGCATGCCCGAACTCGGTCCCCTGGTAGATGCGGAGACCCCGGTGCTGGAGCACGGAATTGGTCGCCACGGTCCGGCTCTCCAGCGGATTGCCCGACGCAGGGAACGAAACCGTCGATGCCAGCGCCTTGAGGCCATGGGTCGGCCAGAACCGGGCATAAACCCTTTCCAGGCGTATCGCCTCGGGGAGGACGAACTCTCTTCCCAACACTCCCCTGTCGGAGAGGAGCCATTTCTGGCCCGGCTGGTGGGTCTCTCCCTCCACCAGGTGGATGATCCCCTGCTGCTGTGTAAGGGTGATGCAGAGGGAAGCCACAATGGCCGCCAGTATCCCCAGATGCAGAAGGGCGTTCCCCCAGTATCCCCACGGGTGCCGGACAAGCCGGGGCATCCCGCCGTGCGCCACACGGAAATACCCAAGCTTCTGCAACCTCCGCGCCACCTCCTCAATGGACAAGGGGGAGGCAAAGGCCTGACCGGCATTCACCTCCCTCACGGGAGCGAAGGTCCTGCGCCACGACGACCGGCACTGCTCGATGGTGGACAGCCCCAGAGAGATACAGGAAAGGAAGAGGACGACGGCAAAGGCCGGCGTGGTGAATACGTGGTGCAGGCCAAGGCGGTCGGCCCAGGGGGCTGAGTGCGGGTGCGCGGCGCGCCACGCGGCAAGATCGGCTGCGGGGGTGATGAATGCCTGGGGGACCAGAGCCCCGATGGCGATTGCGGCCAGGGTGAGGCCGATGAGGACTATGACGGTACGGCGGGAGAGAAATAATCGTTTAAGTGCTTCCATTTTTCAGGAATACCATGTCAGCGGCAAAAAGGGCAATCGTCGCATATGGCAGATCACTTCCCCTCGCCGGGCGGACGCTTCCCCATGCGATCGATTTTCGGCCGCGGGACCGTCGTGTTGGTGCTGGTGCCGGCAATGGTGCTGACATTGGTGATGAGCCAGCGGGACCCCTCCCTTTTCAGGGTATACCCCATGTCGTAGACGAAATCCTTCTCTTCGTAATAGGTTTTGCCCGACTTCATATCAGACTGGGTGAAGTCCCACGTCTCCCTGGTTTCCACCGTTGCCTCACCGGCCTTGGGGAAGACGATTTTCGTGAACTCAATATGCTTCAGGGTGGAGTCCATCCGGAGCTTCCCCTCCCCCAGGGCCGACATGTGGAAATAGAGCTTGAGGGCCTGGTCCTTGGTGGTGACCTCCTGGAGCGGATTCATGTTCTGCTTCCGGTACCCCTCGGCGATGAGCTGGTTGTACCGCATGATGGTTGCCTTGACCGGCTGGATCTCCTTCCTGTTGTCGCCGCAGCCCGAAAACACGCACAGGACCGGGACGAGCATGATAGAGAACAGCAGGGATCTCCCCGCACCGAAGACTCCTTCTCCTGTTGCCCCTGATCTCTTCTTCAGCCCCACGGCGGTTCTCCCGATGCCCATCGACTGCTTACCTCCCCGAGGACGTCTTGTCACTGCCTCAGTCTTGCACCTCTTCCCGAGTGCCCCTCGCTACATCTTGAACGTGACGGGTTCCGTAACGCCAGTCAACGAGTGCATCACCTTGTCGCATTCCATCTCGACCACCCCGGCGAGATACCCCCAGAACGCTTCATTTTCAACCGTCTGCGCCACTACCTGCGACGGCAGGAATCGTCTCATTTCATGAATAAACGCCGAATGCACATGGGGATCATCGCGGAGTTGATTTTTGCGACCGGCCATCAGATTCAGGAACTCGTCGATGCCACGTCGATGATCCAGAACCTTCTTCGGGACCAGATCCAGCGGCAGGTCGACATTCTGCTGCTTGAGCCAGCCGATATCCCACAGGTCCCGGTTCTTGAGCCGGTTCGGCCTGAGCGCAAAGGCAACGAGCTTATCCGCGAGAATTTCCTCCCGGCTCTGGGCCTGAATGATCAGGCCGGAGGTGCCCATATCGACGCCATAATGGTTCCGGATGACCATGGGGCGCCTGTCGTAACTGGGTATGGCGCAGATATCGATATTGATCCTTTGCGCGGGGAGCCCCTTCTGATCCGGACGGGTGACGACCTTCAACTTCCAGGTGTCCACGTCACGGGTGTCCCTGATCGGCTCACTTACCTCGACACTCAGGCCGTATTTCGTCCGCAGCCTGTCCACAAGCAGACCGGCCAGGCCGTTCAATGTTTCGCGCCTGAAGTCTTCCCCCCCGGTAAAATCCAGATCCTCGCTCAAGCGGTTTGAACCATAGCAGGCACGCAGGCAGGTGCCGCCGATAAAGGTCAAACCGCCGAGCAATCCGGCGCTGCTCATTTCCCGTATGATATCGTGATGAAGGAGCTCCTTTTCGACCACCACGCGCAACGGCGCAAGCTCCCCCCGGCTCTTCATCGCCTGGGAAACCAACTGATCAAACAAGCTCATTCACTGCCTCCCAGTCAATCAGATCGGTCTCGCGGCCGGTGGCTTTCATATCCTTGATGGCCAGGGCAACAGAGGCGCGCCAGAGGTGACAGCGAGGATCATAGGTGAGCTGATCGGCCAGGGTCTCTGGCCGTTTTTTCGTGTGAATAAATTCAATGTGGCCGAACTCACCGCAGTTGACGATATGGCTGCGCCCCGAAGACATGAGTGTGATCCAGTTCAGGGGAACCTG
>CAJPFF010000232.1 GCA_905339345.1 Geobacteraceae bacterium
GACGCCCGGGGGGCCATCTCGGTCACCGAGCGGGCCTCCTACATCGGCCGGGTGCGGAACGTGGCGCGCCTCTGCGCCGAGGGGTACCTGAAACTGCGCGAAAGCCTCGGCTTCCCGATGCTGAAGAAGTAGCCACCACGAATCCCCTCACCCGACCTTCGGCCACCCTCTCCCGAGGGGAGAGGGGCTGGGGGTGAGGGGAAAAGTCTTTCTCTTCTGAAAGGACAGATTTCGATATGGGTAAAGAGCTTTTCCTTGAAATAGGCACCGAAGAGATCCCGGCGGGCTTCATCCCCCGGGCCATGGCCGAGATGGAGGCCCTCCTGGCGAAGGAGCTGGAGCACGCCCGCATCGCCTTCGGCGACATCCGGACCCTCGGCACCCCCCGGCGCCTGGCCCTGGCGGTGAAGGGACTGCCGGCGGTCCAGCCCGACGCGGAGATTACCGCCATGGGGCCGGCGAAGAACGTGGCCTTCGACGCCGAAGGAAAGCCCACCAAGGCTGCCGAAGGGTTCGCCCGGGGGCAGGGGGTGGACGTGGCCTCCCTGACGCTCGTCACCACCGAGAAGGGTGAGTACGTGGCCGCCGTCCGCAAGGAGAGCGGCCGTCCGGTGCCGGACCTCCTGGCCGAGATCCTGCCACGGCTCGTTGCAAATATTCCGTTCCGCAAGTCCATGCGCTGGGGCGATCTCGATGTCCGCTTCGCACGGCCCATCCACTGGATCGTGGCCCTGTTCGACGGCATCGTGGTCCCCTTCGGTTTCGGGAACATCGAGAGCGGCACCATCTCCCGGGGTCACCGCTTCATGGCCAACCAGCCGTTCCCGGTGCGGGACTTCGCCCATTACCTGGATGAGTGCGAGCGCCACTTCGTCATCCCCGACCCTGAGCGGAGAAAAGAGATCATCCGCCGGGAGATCCACCGGGTGGCCAAGACGGCCGGCGGTCACCTCCTCCCCGACGAGGGGCTCCTCGAAGAAGTCTCCTATCTCTGCGAGTACCCGAGCGCGGTCCACGGCACCTTCTCCGCCGAGTTCCTGAAGGTTCCCCGTGAAGTCCTCATCACCTCCATGCGGAGCCACCAGCGCTACTTCTCCATCGTCGACGACGCCGGGAAACTTCTCCCCGGCTTCATCACCATCAATAACACCCTCACCGAGGATCCCACCGTGGTGGTCAAGGGGAACGAGCGGGTGCTCCGGGCCCGCCTCTCCGACGCCCGCTTCTTCTTCGAGGAAGATAAGAAGGTCGCGCTTTCGACCCGGGTGGAGTCCCTGAAGAACGTGGTCTACCAGCAGAAGCTCGGCACCTCCTTTGAAAAGATGGAGCGGTTCCGGGCCCTGGCCGAAGGGCTGGCCGACCTCCTGAACCCGGTGGTGAAGGGGAAGGCCTCCCGGGCCGCGTTCCTCTGCAAGGCTGATCTGGTCTCCGGCATGGTGGGGGAATTCCCCGAGGTGCAGGGGATCATGGGGCGCGAGTATGCCCTCATCGAGGGTGAGGACGCCGAGGTGGCAGCGGCCATCGCCGAGCACTACCTCCCGACCCAGGCCGGGGGCGAGCTGCCGTCGTCGGACATCGGCGCCTTCGTCTCCATGGCCGACAAGCTCGACACCATCTGCGGCTGCTTCGGCGTGGGGCTCATCCCCACCGGCTCCGCCGATCCCTACGCCCTGCGCCGCTCGGCCCTGGGGATCATCAATATCATCCTCGACAAGGGGTACCGCCTCTCCCTGGAGGAGCAGGTGGACAAGGCCCTGGGGCTCCTGGCCCCCAAGCTCACCCGCCCGGCCGCCGATGTGAAGGCCGACGTGCTGGAGTTCTTCCGGGGACGGTTCGTGAACCTCATGGCCGACCGCTACGCCGCCGACGCGGTGGAGGCCGCCGTGGCCGCTGGCTGCGCCGACCTGGTGGATGCTGCCGCCCGCATCGCTGCCCTGGCCCAGTTCAAGTCCCACCCCGACTTCGAGCCCCTGGCCGTGGCCTTCAAGCGGGTCGGCAACATCGTGAAGGAAGGGGTGGACGTCGCAGTGGATCCGGCCCTCTTCCAGGACCCTGCCGAGGGGCTCCTCCACGATGCCGTCCAGGGTGTCGCCGCATCGGTACGCGGTAAGATCGCCGGTCGTGCCTATCTGGACGCCCTCACGGAGATCGCCGCCCTGCGGGGTCCCGTCGACACCTTCTTCGACAAGGTCATGGTCATGGCCGAGGATGAACGGGTGCGGACCAACCGCCTGGCGCTCCTGACAGGGATCGCCCGGATGCTCGGTACCATCGCCGATTTCGCCAAGATAGCCGCCTAGCCCACGCTAGGCGGCTTTTTTCATGTTTTAGCCCGGCTGAATCGTATTGAGTGACACTTAATAAAATTTAATACAGCTGAAGGGTTTTGACTTTCAGTAAACGGCGGTTCCACCGCCACAACCACAGAGGAGGAGTGCAATGGCTGAAAAGTATGTCTATTTCTTCGGTAGCGGCGAGGCAGAGGGAAAGGCCGACATGAAGAACCTGCTGGGGGGCAAGGGGGCCAACCTGGCGGAGATGACCTCCATCGGACTGCCGGTTCCCCCCGGCTTCACCATCACCACCGAGGTCTGCACCTACTACTACGCCAACAACCAGAGCTATCCGCCGGTTCTCGCCGCCGAGGTGGCCGCGAACCTGAAGAAGGTGGAAGCCATCATGGAGCGGACCTTCGGCGACCCGAAGAATCCCCTGCTGGTGTCGGTCCGCTCCGGTGCCCGGGCTTCCATGCCGGGGATGATGGATACGATTCTCAACCTGGGGCTGAACGACGAGACGGTGCAGGGAATCATCGCCCAGAGCGGCGACGAGCGCTTCGCCTATGACGCCTACCGCCGCTTCGTGCAGATGTACTCCGACGTGGTCATGGGAATGGACAAGGAAACCCTTGAGCACCTGCTGGAAGAGAAGAAGGAGGAGAAGGGGGTCCATCTGGACACCGACCTCACCGCCGCCGACTGGAAGGAGCTTGTCGGCGCCTTCAAGGCGAAGATCAGGGAGACCCTGGGGAAGGCGTTCCCCGAGGATCCACAGGAGCAGCTCTGGGGTGCCGTGGGCGCCGTATTCGGCTCCTGGATGAACCAGCGGGCCATCACCTACCGCCGGCTCAACGGCATCCCCGCCGACTGGGGTACCGCCGTCAACGTCCAGTCCATGGTCTACGGCAACATGGGGAACGACTGCGCCACCGGCGTCGCCTTCACCCGGGACCCCTCCACCGGCGAGGACTACTTCTACGGCGAGTATCTGGTGAACGCCCAGGGGGAGGACGTGGTGGCCGGCATCCGGACCCCGCAGCCCATCAACCGCGCCAACAGCAAGGACACCACCCTCCCCGCCATGGAAGAGGTTATGCCCGAGTGCTACAGGCAGCTGGCGGATATCCGCGGCGTCCTGGAGAAGCACTACAAGGATATGCAGGACATCGAGTTTACCATCGAGAAGGGTAAGCTCTTCATGCTCCAGACCCGCAACGGCAAGCGGACCGCCACGGCCGCCATCAAGATCGCCGTTGACATGGTGAAGGAGGGGCTCATCGACCAGAAGACCGCTGTGCTGCGGGTCTCCCCCTCCCAACTGGACCAGCTCCTCCACCCCTCCCTCGATCCCAAGGCCCCGAAGAAGATTATCGCCAAGGGGCTTCCTGCATCGCCGGGCGCTGCATCGGGTGAGGTGGTCTTCACCGCCGACGAGGCCGAGGCCGCCGGCCGGCTGGGGCTCAGGGTTATTCTCGTGCGGGTCGAAACCTCTCCGGAAGACATCCACGGCATGCACGCGGCCCAGGGGATCCTCACCGCCCGGGGGGGCATGACCTCCCACGCGGCGGTCGTGGCCCGGGGGATGGGGAAGTGCTGCGTGGCCGGCTGCGGCGACATCAAGGTGGATTATGCCACCAGCCAGTTTGTTACCGCCAAGGGGCAGGTGGTGAAAAAGGGCGACACGGTCACCCTTGACGGCTCCACCGGCGAGGTGATTCTCGGTGAGGTTCCCACCGTGGCGCCCCAGCTTACGGGCGACTTCGGCATCCTCATGGGATGGGTCGACAGCTACCGCAAGCTCAAGGTCCGGACCAACGCCGACACCCCCAATGATTCCCGCGTGGCCCGCGAGTTCGGGGCCGAAGGGATCGGGCTCTGCCGCACCGAGCACATGTTCTTCGAGGCGGACCGGATTGCCGCCGTCCGCGAGATGATCCTCGCCGAGGACGTGGAAGGGCGCAAAAAAGCCCTGGCCAAGATTCTCCCCATGCAGAAGGGGGATTTTCTCGGCATCTTCCGGGAGATGAAGGACCTGCCGGTCACCATCCGCCTCCTGGATCCGCCCCTGCACGAGTTCCTCCCCCAGGAGGAGAAGGACGTGGAGGCCCTGGCGAAGACCATGGGGGTCACGGTCCAGACCCTGAAGAACAAGGTGGAATTCCTCCACGAGTTCAACCCGATGCTGGGCCACCGGGGGTGCCGCCTGGGGCTCACCTTCCCGGAGATCTACGACATGCAGGTTCAGGCCATCATGGAGGCCGCCTGCGAGCTGAACAAGAACGAAGGGTTCACCATCGTCCCCGAGATCATGATTCCGCTGGTGGGTGTGGTGAGCGAGCTGGCGCGGCTGCGGGAGAACACCGTGCGGGTCTGCGAGGAGGTCATCGCCCGCTACGGCGTGAAGGTGGAGTACCTGATCGGCACCATGATCGAGCTTCCCCGGGCCGCCCTGACCGCCGACGAGATCGCCCGCGAGGCCGACTTCTTCTCCTTCGGCACCAACGACCTGACCCAGACCACCTTCGGCCTCTCCCGGGACGATGCCGGCAAGTTCCTGCCATTCTACGTGGAGAGCGGGCTCCTTGAGGAGGACCCCTTCGTCTCCCTGGACCAGAACGGCGTCGGCGTCCTCGTGAAGATGGCGGTGGAGAAAGGGCGCGCCAGCCGGCCCGGCATCAAGCTCGGCATCTGCGGCGAGCACGGCGGCGACCCGTCGTCGGTCATCTTCTGCCACAAGATCGGCCTCGACTACGTATCCTGCTCCCCCTTCCGGGTCCCCATCGCCCGCCTTGCCGCAGCCCACGCGGTTCTGAACGAAGGGAACTGATTCTTCCGCAGCACCAGCGTATCGCCTTGAAAAGCCCCGGTCATCCGGGGCTTTTTTTCATAACACGCGCTCCCGTCACGCTCTTCACGATCCCTTCCTCTAATCACAAAATCAAAACGCGTTTTAAATCCATTAAAGTGTCGCCCACCCTGTGCCGATAAGATATCAGATGTAAGTTTGTCGGTGGAGGTGTCGCGATATGTTCAGAAACAGGCTCGAATTCAAAGTGCTGGGAATTATTGGCGCAACCCTGTTTGTGGGGTTTGCCATCCTCGGCGTTACCGCCATCTGGCTGGAATACACCGCCCTGATGAAGCTCCAGACCAACAACACCCGGGGCCTCTCCACCCTTATCGTTCAGGAAATTGCCGAGTACATGATGGCGGGGGACATGGCGGTGATCGAGCGGTATGTTCAGAGGGTAAAGGGGAAAGGGACGGTGCTCGACCTGAAAGTGTTCGGCCCCGGCGGGAAGCCGTCAGGGAGCAAGAGTGCTCCCCCCGAACCGGCCGTGGTGGAGGCCATGGCGGCTGGCCGCGCCGGAGAGCGGCGGCACACTTTGGACGACGGCAGGCATGTGCTGAGTTTTGCCGTTCCCCTGGTGAACGAGGAGCGCTGCACGTCGTGCCACGAAAAGAGCGCCCGGTACACCGGTGCCATCATCCTCACCACCTCCCTTCAGGAAGGATACACAAGTGCCCGAAACCTGACCGTTGCCCTCACCGCAGCGGGCGTTATCTTCTTCCTGGCCATGCTCGGCGCCATGTACCTGTTCTTCCGGCGGACCCTTGTGCGCAATATCCGTGAGCTATCCGGCAGGATCCAGGTCATCGCCCACGGCGAGGGGGATCTCACCTCCCAGGTTCCGGTCCGCACCAGCGACGAGCTGGGCGAGCTGGCCGAGGGAGTCAACATGCTGATCGCCAAGCTGCGGGAGATTGTGACATCCCTCTACAGTCAGGCGGGGCACATCGCCATATCGGCCTGCCGCACCGTCAAGGAGACCGAAGGGCTTGTCTCCTCTACAGCCGAGCAGAAGGACCTTTCCACCTCGGTGGCGGTGGCGTCGGAGGAGATGTCGGCCACCCTGAACGACGTGGCAGTAACCACCCAGCGGGCGGCCCAGCTCTCTCTGAATGTGGACCAGGCCGCCAAGGTGGGGATGACGACCGTGGAGGAGACCTCCCTGAGCATAGACCAGATCCGTTCCAGCGTCCTCGGCACCCTTGACGCCATGGGGAAGCTGGAGCTCTCCTCAGGACAGATCGGCGAGATCGTCGGGATCATCGAGGATATTGCCGATCAGACTAACCTTTTGGCCCTCAACGCTGCCATTGAGGCGGCCAGGGCCGGCGATGCGGGGCGGGGATTCGCGGTGGTGGCCAACGAGGTGAAGACCCTCTCGAACCGTACCGCCGCGTCGACGCGGCAGATTGCCACCATTGTCCGGAGCATCCAGGGAGAGATCGGGGCGGTGGTTGCCGCCATCGACGAAGGAAAGGCGAAAGTGGAGGAGGGAGTCGAGAAGGCGGGTCATGCCCGGCAGCAGCTGGAGGGGATTCTCCGGCTGGCTGAGGAGTCCACGGACATGATCAACCAGATTGCCACGGCCACCGAGGAGCAGAGCGCCACAACTGTCGAGATTACGGAGAAGATCGGTCAGGTGTCAACGACGGCGGGATCGGTGAACGGCCAGATGGAGGAGACGGCCCGCATATTCCGCGAGCTTTCGGAAACGGCCGAGAAGATCTACGGTACCGTGGGCCGATTCAGTGTGGGATGCTACCACGATGCCGTCAAGGGGTATGCCGCGGAGTTGCGCGATCGGGTGACGGCAGTCATCGAGAAGGCGTTGGCGGAGCGTAAGATTACCCTCGATATCCTCTTCAGCGCCGATTACACGCCAATTCCGAACACTGCGCCCCAGAAGTACCGCACCCCCTCCGACCGGTTCTTCGACGAGCTCATCTCGCCAATCCAGGAGGAGGTTCTGGCCCGCGACGGGGGCATGTACTACGCCATCTGCGTCGACCGCAAGGGGTACTGTCCCTCCCACAACCTGCGCTATTCCCGCCCCCTTACCGGCGACCCCGCCGTGGACAAGGACCACAACCGCACCAAACGGATCTTCAACGACCGGACCGGCATCCGCTGCGCCACCAATACGCAGAGCTTCCTGCTCCAGACCTACCTGAGGGACACGGGGGAGGTGATGAACGACCTGTCGACGCCGATAACCATCGGCGGCAGGCAGTGGGGGGCCGTAAGGATCGGCTATCGGGCCGACGACTGAGGCTCTAAACCCGGAATCCGGTCATCGCTTCGTTCAGTTCGTCGATCTGGCGGGTGAGGCCGGTGACGGCCCCTTCCATGACCCTGGTGGTCTCCACATTTCCTTCGGACGTCCGCACCATGTTATCCACTGCCTGGACGATCTTTTCGGTGCTCTCGGTCTGGACCTGGCATGCCTGGCGGATCGTGGCGATCATTCGGGTGATCCCCTCGCTGGACCTGACGATGAGGGTGCTTGCGTTGCGCTGCTCCTGGGTGGAGTGTCGCACCTGTGAGGTGAGGTTCTTCATCCGGCCCACGGCGTCCGAGATGAGCCCTGTGCCGTAGGCCTGTTCTTCGGTGGCCCGCGCGATCTGTTCCACCATGCCGGCCACTCGCTCCACGGCGCCCCGCATATGTTCGCTGGCCTGGGCCTGCTCCACGGTGGTGCGAGCGATCTCGTTCACCTGCCCCGCCGCCATCTTCACGCCGTCGACAATCTTGTGGAGCGCCTCTCCCGAGCGGTACGACAGTTTCTCCCCTTCGGTGATCCGCAGTTCCGCGTGCCTAATGGCCGTCACCGCCCGCTCGCTCTCTTCCCGCAGCCCCGTGATGATGGTGCCGATCTCACCGGTTGAACTGGTGGTCCGCTTGGCGAGTTCCTTGATTTCATTGGCCACCACCGCAAACCCCTTGCCGTGTTCGCCCGCTTGGGCCGCGATGATGGAGGCGTTCAAGGCGAGGAGTTTGGTCTGCTCAGCAATCTCGTTGATGACCGAAATGATCGTGCCGATGTGTCCCACCCGCTGCGACAGGGTCTCGATGGTTTCCCCCACGGAACGGGAGGAGCGGCGGATCTCGTCGATGCCGGAGATGGTGCTCTCCACCGATTCGCGCCCCTGCTCCGCGTCCCGCAGTACCTCTTCGGAGATGGCGGCGGTCTCCACAACGCTCTTTTCTATCTGCTTGATGGACGTATCCATCTCGGCCACCAGCGATGCGGTCCGCATGGCGTCGTTCATGAGGGTGGAGGCATTGGAGCCGATCTCTTTCTCGGCAGCGGCCATCTGGATAATGGAGGAACTTACCTCCTCCACGGCGTTTGCGAGGGAATCCACATGGTTGGCCACCTCCTCGATGCTGGCCGACATCTGGAGGACCGACGAGGAGTTTTCGGCGGCGGTGCGGGAAAGCTGTTCCACCGACAGGGCCACGTCGGTAACCGACCGGTCGATGGCGTGGATCCCTTCGGTGGTCCCCTGGACCGCCTCGGCCTGGACCTCTGCCGTGTCGACGCCCCGGTTGGCCGAAGCCTTGACCGTTGCCGCAATGGCGCGCAACTCGGTCACCGATGATTTTACCTTGGTGACCGTCCCGGCCAGGTGCTGGAGCATAGCGTTGAAGTTGGTGGAGAGCAGCCCCAGTTCGTCCTCTGTCTCGTCCCTGATCGTGATGGTCAGATCCCCCTCGGCTCCCCGGTCCATGGCTCCAGCCAATTTATTGACTCTCGTCACCAGCTTTCTGGCGGTGAGCATCCAGAGGACAAAGAGAAACAGGGCGGCATTGACGAGGGAGATGCCGAGGGTGAGGTGGGCGTATCCCTGGGCCGCCGGTGTGTCGCCGGCGTGGGAGCCGGCGGAATAGGCGCAGATGCTTCCGATCAGGGCAATGACGAAGCCCCCAAGGAGCGAGAAGCGGATCAGCCTTGAGCCGAGGCGCAGGTTATTTGCCATTATGGTCTCCTTATGCGGTGACGTACCAGGGAGGTTTCGCTGATGCCCAGGGCAGGGGGCGGGCCATGGTGTCGGGCAATTTCATTAAGATGCAAAGGATGTACCCGTATCTGTCGGGGTGCAGGGTCAGCCGAAGCGGTAGACCCGTTTGCCCCCGTGGTAAAGTTCAATGGGGCCGTCCTCCGATACCTTGATGACGCGGCCGAAGTAGGAGGCGGCGCTGGCTGCCGTGGTCCGTCCTCCCCCGGCCACCACTTCGCGCGTGTGGGAGGTGTCGATGATAAACCCCGTCTCCAGGAGCCTCCCCTTCGTGCTGAAGACCGTCATGCCGTCCGACGAAAGGAGCCGGAGCAGTTCTCCCGACTCTTTGAGCCTGCCGATGGTCTTTCCCTTTACGTTGCCGAAGAGGAGCGCTCCGAGGGGATCGCCTCCTCCCACGGAGCCCCGTTTCAGGGGGGCAAGCTGCCGGGGGCTCCGCTCGTGGATCAGGACGACAGTGCCGTGGCGGGTCTTGGAGAGGGTGTAGACCGTCCAGAGCAGGTGGTTGATCTCCTCGTTTCCGAGGCTTGCGGCCAGAAAGGAGCGGATGATGTCCGGGTCGAAGATCCCCCACTGACCCCGCCGCCGTACCAGGAGCTTGTCGGGGCTGATGATGACTTCGATCTCCGACGCCTCGTTGACCTTTACGGCGAAGGCTCCGGTGCCGGCGCTCTGCAGCAGCGCGAAGGCCCCCTGGTGGGTCTGACGGTCAACCTCCTCCCGTTCGGCCGTGGCTCTGGTCTTGATGATGCCGCTCACCTGCATCTGGATGTTGCCGACAAAAAGGGAACTCACCCCGTCGATGAACCGGTAGGTGAGCGGGTTGGCGAAAAAATCCGCATTGATGGTCTGGGGAGGGTGGAGATCGGTCCAGTCGTACTTCTGGGACCGGACCCGCCGGCTGAACTCCGGGAGCTTGGTCCGGTGAATGAGGAACCCGGTGGTGGCCGGTTTCCCCTCGTAGCGCTGGTAGGAGAGATTCTTCAGGAGCTGGATCAGTTGCTGGATCGACCAGAAGGCCTTGCGGTGGTCCCCTCGCAGGAAGCGGGCCACGGTGATATCCATGATCGACGCCAGGAGCGCCGTGCGGAAATGGGCGGCGTACCCCTCCTGCTTGAACCCGGTGAACAGGGCGGCGAACGCGGCCAGGAGTTCGCGGCAGAAGACTTCCTCCGTTCGCGTGAAGGGGATGGCTCCGCGCCGCGCCGTAAATGTGTAGGGGAGATTGTCGATGGTGATCGCTTCGACCAGAGCCGGACCCTCTCCTCCGGGAACCTCTTCCCCGGGGATAAGACTTACCGTGGCCCCGCCGAGGAGGGTCTGAATGTTTCCCTTAATGTCATCGAAGGCTGCTGTCGGCATCGGGTACTCCCGGTTCGTGGGGGTGGCGGCTTACATTCTAGCATCGTGGGAGACCGGCGACAACTGCCGGGGACGAAATAGCGGCTGTAAAACGTCAAAAGGGGATGGACCTCCCATCCCCTTCTAATCCTAGGAATTAGATTTATTTAACGGCAACCTGGAGCCGGGCAACGCCCGGTATCTCGGCCACGAGTTCGTCTCCCGGGACAATGGCGCTGACGCCGGCGGGGGTGCCGGTGAGGATGATGTCGCCCGGTTCCAAGGTGAATATTCCCGAGAGGTAGCTGATAATCTCGCGAACCGTGTGGATCATGAGGGAGGTGGAGCCGTCCTGGCGCGTCTTGCCGTTGACGGTGAGAAGGATTCGCAAATTTTGCGGGTCGGTGACCCGGTCGGCGGGGACGAAGGGGGAGAGGGGGCAGGCGGTGTCGAATCCCTTGGCTATTTCCCAGGGGAGTCCTTTCTTCTTGAGCTCGGCCTGTACGTCACGGAGCGTCAGGTCGATGGCGACGCCGTAGCCGGCCACGTGCTCCAGGGCGCGTTCGGCCGGGATATCCTTTCCCGTGGTTCCGATGAGGACCGCCAACTCCGCTTCGTGGTGGCACTCCTTGGAGTAGGGGGGAATAACGATGGTGCCGCCGTCTTCGATGACCGAGGTGGCGGGCTTCATGAAGATGACCGGCGTGTCGGGTGTCTCGTTTCCCAGTTCCCTGATATGCTCCACGTAATTGCGGCCGATGCAGAGGATTTTACCGATGGGATACTCCGTGCCGCTTTCGGCCAAGGTGGCAAATTTCATGATATCCCTCCTGAATGGAAAAAGGGCGGGTTGAAATCCGCCCCTACAGATTGCCCGCTTTAAGGCAGGCGCCGGTGAGCCGGCATCCCTGCCACGTGCCGCGGCGTTTCAGTTCGTTCACGATGGAATACCACATCTGGTTGTTCTTCAGGTCCCAGGTGGGGGCCACTCGGATGGCGAGGGGGGCCGAGCCGAAGAGGCGCTGGATGGCGATGCGCGACGGCAGGAGCTCCAGAAAGTCGCAGGCCGTGGCCACGTACTCTTCGTGGGTGATGGGTACGAACTCGCCCCGGTGGTAGAGCTCGGCCAGTCGTGTCCCCTTCACCGCGTGGAGCTGATGGAGCTTCACCGAGTTCACCGGAAGCCCCGCGATCAAATCGGCGGTCCGGAGGAACCCTTCGCGGGTTTCTCCGGGGAAGCCGTAGATCAGGTGGGTGCAGAGATCGATACCTCGGCCGGCGATCCGCCCCACGGCATCGAGATACTCGGCCAGGGTGTGTCCCCGGCCGATCTGCTGGAGGATGGCATCGTCCATGGACTGAAGGCCCAGCTCGATACAGACGTAGTGGCGCTTCGCCAAGTCGGCCAGAAGATCCATGGCCTCGTCCGACAGGGAGTCGGGGCGGGTGCCGACCGAGATGCCGACCACCTCCGGATGGGCCAGGGCACGGGTGTAGAGGTCCCTGAGCCTGTCGACAGGGGCGTAGGTGTTGGTGAACTTCTGGAAGTAGACAATGAATTTCTCGCTTCCCAGGCGGTGCCGGTGGTAGGCCATCCCCTCGGTCATCTGGAGCTCGATCGGTTTCTCGGCTACCGTTCCTCCGGGGGAGAAGGAGGCATTGTCGCAGTAGATGCACCCCCCCGTCCCCCGCGTGCCGTCGCGGTTGGGGCAGGTGAACCCTCCGTCCACGTTCACCTTGCTCACGCGGCAACCGAAGCGGCGGCGCAGGTACGTGCCGTAGGAGTGGAAACGGAGATCGGGATGGATGAGCGAATCGGGCATCGGTTACTCGGTGCGGTTTTCCGGCGCCAGGAGCGACAGGAAGGCACGGGCTTCTTCTGTGGGGTTGCCGGCGCTGATGATGGCAGAGATGAGGGCGACGCCGGCGGCGCCTGCAGCCATGACCTCGCTGGTATTGCCCCGGGAGATGCCGCCAAGGGCGAAGACCGGGATGCGAAGAAGCCCCACCGCTTCGGCCAGCTGTTCTACCCCCACCGGGTCGCCATAGGCAGCCTTCGAGGGGGTAGGGTAGACGGGGCCGAAGGTGATGAAGTCAGCTCCCAACCTCTCGGCAGCCAAGGCACCCTTGAGGCCGTGGCAGGAGACGCCGACGAGTCTCTCCGTGCCGAGAAGCCGTTGGGCCACATCGGCGGGGATGCTCGCTTCCCCCAGGTGTACGCCGTCGGCTCCCACCGCAAGGGCGACATCCACCCGATCATTGATGAGGAGTTTCGCCCCGTAACGGTCGGTCAACTCCCGCATTGCACGGGCCAGCTCCAGAAGTTCCCGGGGGAAGAGGTCCTTTTCCCGAAGCTGTATGGCCCGCACCCCTCCCGCCAGGGCCTCCTCCACCACGGCCAGGAGATCCCGGCCAACCGTCTGGTGCCGGTCGGTGATGAGGTAGAGGGGAAAATCGACTTTACTCAATCATTCCCTCGATGGGGCTCGATGCGGTGGCGTAGAGTTTTTTCGGGATGCGTCCCGCCCGGTAGGCGAGCCGTCCCGCCCGCACCGCCAGGTTCATGGCCTCGGCCATGGCGATGGGGTCCTTGGCGCCGGCAATGCCGGTGTTCATGAGGACGCCGTCAACGCCCAGTTCCATTGCAATTGCCGCGTCGGAGGCGGTTCCCACGCCGGCATCCACGATGACCGGCACTTTCACCGTCTCCATGATGATCCGGATGGTGTAGGGATTGCGGATGCCGAGGCCGCTCCCGATGGGGGCACCCAGGGGCATGACCGCTGCGCAGCCGATATCCTCCAGCTTCTTGCAGACGATGGGGTCGTCGCTCGTATAGGGGAGGACGGTGAACCCTTCCTTGACAAGGATCGTGGCCGCCTTGAGGAGTTCCTCATTGTCGGGGTAGAGGGTCTTCTCGTTGCCGAGGACCTCCAGTTTCACCATGTCGCTCATGCCCGCCTCCCGGGCCAATCGGCAGGTGCGGACCGCGTCGTCGGCCGTGTAGCAGCCGGCGGTGTTGGGGAGAAGCGTATATTTCTTCGTGTCGATGAAGTCCAGGAGCGACTCTTTGGAGCGGTCGGTGATGTTCACCCGCCGCACCGCCACGGTGATGATCTCGGCACCCGAGGCCTCCAGGGCCGCCACCATCTGCTCGTTGCTGGCGTATTTGCCGGTCCCGACCATGAGGCGGGAGCTGAACTCCCGGCCGGCGATGATCAGCTTGTCGTTTGTAGTGGACATGGGTAAGTCTCCTTTGTTATCCGCCGCCCACGAAGTGGACGATCTCGATCCGGTCTCCGGCGTTGAGTTGGGTCGATTCGTACGCACCCTTGGGGAGGATGTCGTGGTTCAGTTCCACGGCCACCCTCCGGGGGTCGATGTCGAGGGAACGGAGGAGTTCCTGAATCGACATGGGGGTGGCAGCCCGTGTTTCGCCATTGAGAATGATTTCCATTGCTGTCTCCAGGTGCCCGTGCCGCCCGCGGCGGCCGATGGTATGCATGATCGTGTAAACAAAAAAAGCCGCAGAAGCGGCCCGTGGTCGAGGAGTGACCATGGTGGACGCTTCCCTACGCCGGCATTATCCGGATCAGGTTCAAAGGGTTGTCCGCCGCGGTGCGACAGACTCTCAGTCGAAACTCCCCTAGCGAGTTGGCGATATATGGTTGTAAAACGGTGTAACCTCCGAACAAAGCTAGCAAGTATGCCCGGGTTCGTCAAGCGTTTTCAAGTGATGGCATGTGGTGGAGGATAGGAGGGAGACGGTTGGTGGACTACGATTTTCTGAATCGCTCGATGGTATCGAGGACCTCCTGCTCACGACGGATCGCCTCGTTGCAGAAGTTCCAGATGTGGTAGCTTTCGAGCGCCAGTATGGTAAGGCCTGCCACGAAGACCGCCCAGTAATTCTCGTTAAGGGCCTTGGCGAAATGGTAAAAGCCGTAGAAGGCAGTCAGGTATCCCACATGGGCGAAACCACTGTATTCCTCTTTCCCCCCCATCATGCGCGAAAGGATGAGGATGATGGCCGAGAAGGTATACAGGACGAGTGCCCCACTGATCATGATGGACGAGGGAGGTTTCCCGAGAGTCATGCGAACCGCCGGGGGGAGTGAGGGGAGGATGCTGAAATCCCCGAGGGCCACGATGCTGACCGCAATGAAAAGGGCCAGGGCCCAAAGCCCCCGGTTGGACTTGCTCCTCAGTTGCTTGATTCGCAGGATGGTTTCCTGGCGCACTGTGTCCCGGTCCGGTGGGGTGCCGGCCGCGTCGGGTTGGGGAGGGTTTCCCTGGGTCTGCTTCATGGGGGGTGTATCACGGGTGTCGGTCATGAACGACGGTGTCAGGAGCGGCTGTCGGCGCCGTCGCCTTCGGCTGCCTTCTGCTGTTTCACTTCAGCCTGCGTAGCCTTCAGCCTGGCTGACATATCTTCGAACGAGCGGGCCAGTTCTCCGATCTCATCCCGATAGGCAGGCGCCTTCCGGTTCAGTTCCCCCCTGTTGATGGCGGTAACGTAGTTGGCCAGTTCTTTGATTGGGAGAAGGACATTGCGAAGAAGGAGCGCTGAAACACCTCCAACGGTCAGGATGAGGACCATGAGACAGAAGACGATCATTCTGCCGCGCAGGGTGCCGAGGGTCTTCTGGAGCGGTGCCTCGGAGAGACCGATGTCGAGGGTGCCGAGGAGTTTCTGGGTGGGGCTGTGGACGTGGCAGGCGGCGTTGAAGCAGTCTGGCTCGTTGTAGATGGGGACCGTGATAGCGATGACGTTGTGCCCCTTCTCGTTGATGAAGCGCCGGGCCTGTTCCATCCTTCCCATGCTGGTGAGCGGCACCGGACCGGCATGGCAGGCGATGCAGCCGGCGGCGTTTTTGTCAACGAGCTTATTCACATCCTCGGCGTGGGCCGAGAACATGATTACCCCTTTTTTGTTGAAGATGCGGGTGTGCTCAACCCCCTTCTGCTGACCGATGTTGTCGATGATATTGCGCAGCGTTTCGCGGTCGTCCTTCAGCATGGCGAAACGGGCCGATTTGACGATGGTTCCGGCCAGGTTGGTTTCGTGCTCTATGGCGTCATTGAGCATGTCGGTCTTGATGACCGAGTAGAGCAGGATGCAGCAGACCACGACGAAGCCGGTCACGGCGATGGCCGGCGGCACGGTTGCCTTTGCGGCGAAGCTTTTCAGCATGGGCGCTCCCTGGATGCGATTCGTTTCATTTAAAGGATACCCCGGTCGGCAGATAATGCAAGGGCGGGAGTTTTACCCCCGCCCTTGGAAGACGACCTACTTATAACTAGTCAGGATGACTACATGTCGTGGCACTTGACGCAGTTTTCGCGCACGGTAAAGGCCTTTTTGCCGTCGTGGCAGGCGCCGCACGATTTGCCCTTCTCCATTTCGAGCATCGTTACGACCTTGGCGCTGCGGCCCGCCTTGAAGATCTTGGTGTGGCAGGCGTTGCAGCTGTACATGCTCAGGTGGACTCCGTGGTCAAATCTGACCGGTCCGGCTCCCTTTACCTTGAAGTCAACATTCTTGACTGGGTGGCACTTGGCACACTGCTTCACGTCGAAGAGCCCCTTTCCGTTGTGGCAGGCGCCGCACGACTTTCCCTTCTCCATGGCGGCCATGCCGACCGGCTTGTTGCGGCCCGGTGCGTAGAGTTTGTTGTGGCATTCGCCGCACTTCCTTTTCGCGGCATGGAGCTTGTGACTGAAGATGATCTTGCCAGTTTCCTTTGAAGTGAGGCCCACTTCCTTCACTAAATGGCAGCGTGAGCACTCATCCACGCTGAAGGCGGACTTGCCGTTATGACAGGCCCCGCAGGATCTCCCCTTTTCCATTTCGGCCATGGTGACGGGTTTGTTCTTGCCGGCCTTGAAGAGCTTGGGATGGCAGGAGCTGCAGTCGGAATACATGGCTAGGTGTTTCTTGTGGCTGAACGGCGTGGGGCCAGCGGACTTCACCTGGTAGGTGATTTCCTTTACCGCGTGGCAACGGGCACAATCCTTGAGGGGGAAGACTCCCTCCTTGCCGGTATGGCAGGCGCCGCACGATTTTCCCTTCTCCATGTCGGCCATGGTGTAGGTCACCTTTTTCTTCATGTCGAAGATGGCGGGGTGGCAGGCCTTGCAGTTGTTGTCGATCCCTTTCTTGCCGATGTGGACCTTGTGGCTGAAGACGATCTTGCCGGCGTCCTTCGTGTTGAAGACCACGTCCTTGATGCTGATGCCGAAGGCAAGACCGGCAATGGCGAGTGTGCAGGCCACGAGGGGAAGGGTGAAGCGGAATCTCATGTTAGCCTCCTCTGAAGGATTGAATGCTGATGCGCCAAACTGGCTGGATTATAGGGAAGTCAGCCAGATTAGTCAATTTTAAATACTGGTTTTTCATAGCCGTCGTGTTTCCGGCTAGTTGAGAGTGCATGAAAAAGGCGAAACGGGTTGTCCGTTTCGCCTTTTTCATGGTCAGACTCCTCAATTTAGTGGTGCTTGACCTCTTCCCAGCCGTCCCACATGGGTTTGAAGTGGGCGAGCATTGTGTGCCCCATGGTTGCCAGGTAGATATGGACGAAGAGGAAGGCGCAGAAGCAGCAGGCGATCAGGAAGTGGGCACTCACCATGATCTTGAGGCCTCCCAGCAGCATGATCATTTCCCTGAGGGGCGCCACGTTGAGGATCAGGATGCCGGTGAGGATGACCAGTGGCATCAGCACGAGCATGAGTCCCATGTAGGCCACCTTCTGCATCGGGTTGAACTTGTCGTCGGGAGTTGCATGGTGCGGGCTCGGTCCCCCTTTGAAGAAGTGGTAGAAGTAGAAGAGCACCTGCCGGAAGATCCCCATCTTGATATCATAGGTGTTGGGGACGTAGAGCTTGAAGAGGTTCCCCTTCACGATCAGGTAGTAACCGAGCCAGATGGCGTAGAAGATTGCGACGGTGATTCCGGCGGTGTTGTGGAGCCTGATGGCTGCCTTGTAGGTCCCGAAAATGTTCACATACTCGGGGAACCTGATCTGGATGCCGGTGACGCAGAGGGTGACGATCCCGAGGGCGTTGATCCAGTGCCAGATCCTGACCGGCATGGGGGTAAGATAGATATACTCTGCGTGTTCGGCGTGGCTCTCATGCACGGTATTTTCAGTGTGGGTGCTCATGATCAGTGCTCCTTTCTGTTCTTTCTGGTGAGGAATCTGAGGGTCCCGTGCACTCCGGCGAAGCCCATGCCGCCGAGGATGATGAGGCCGCCGACTATAGAGAGTGCGGTGCTGCGGGTGGAGCCCATCATGTAGAAGTCGGGTGTTCCGTAGAGGACGTCGAGGACGGCTCCTTTTTCGACGGCCATGCGTGTGAAGGTTCCGCTCTTGTCCGGGAAAGCAACGAAGCTTGTCTGCATGGCCCTGGGGCCGGAGGCGTGGCAGAAGGTGCAGTCCCAGCGATTGTCAAGGATCTGGTAGCTGTGGGTCACCTTCTCGGGGGTCATCATCCCCCAGAGTCTCATGTCGTCGTTTTTTGCATTGCGGTTGAAGGACCGCAGTTCCGCGAGGGAGATGAAGTTGTCGCCATTGGTGTCGATGAGCGATTTCACATCCTTGTCGCCCGGTATGAGCTGGGTAAGCTCATCGTAGCTTGCCACCTTGAAGTCGCTATGGGCTTTTGTCCCCATCCGCTTCTCGACGTACATGGTTATGACGTAATTCTGCGACCCGGTGTGACAGGTAATGCAGGGCAGTGCGTCGATGTGGAGGTCGGCCTGCGGGAGCCATTTTGCGTGGGTCGTTACCATCTTGGCGGTTTCGTGGCACTTGGCGCACATGGCGTTCATGTCGCGGGCCGATGTCAGCATCGGCGGTTTCACCGCGTGGGGGTTGTGGCAATCGGCGCACGCGGCGTTGTTGGCGTGGAGACTTGCGGCGTACTCCTGATGGACCGGACTGTGGCATTCCTTGCAGGTGGCCCGCGAAGGTCTGATGCCGTCATTGGGGTGATTCACCGTCACCGATTCGTGGCAGGACGTGCACCCGATGACCGAGTGGCTGGTTTTTTTGTACTGGGCCGGGTCGATGAAGAGGTGAGACCCGCTTTTGCCGCTGATGTTTTTGTCGCCGTGGCAGTCGATGCATGCGTCCTCGGACTTCTCGGCGGCAAGGGCCGCCATCGGGAAGATCGAGAGAATCGACAGCACGAGAGCTGCTGATCGTAGGGTTGCCATTACGTCGCCTCCTTTTTTTGTGCAGTTAATGCGTTGTTTCTTCATGGGGACCGCCTCCGCGAGTTTCCCTAGTGGTGGGAGGATTCCTTGGCCATGGGCTGTTCCTTCTTGAGCCCTTTTGCGAAGCCAAGCATCATGAGCAGAGCCGGAACGAGTTGGGCGACGACGATGAGGGCGCAGAAACCAAGGAATATCCAGACGAAGATTCCGCTGTTATCTTCCCGAGCTCCCGATGCGGCCAGCGCCGGTGCCGCTGTGCCGAGCCATACTGCGACTGTTTGTGCCAATGCCGAGCGTTTCATGGTGTCCTCCTTTTTCCTTTCTATTCCTTGGTTGGTTAACTGATTACGTTACCGTGCCGGTCGGTTGCTGAGGAGGTTTTCGAAGGCGCACCGCACAACCTGGCGAATCTCTTCCTTGTCCTCCGGTTTGACCGGTTTCAGCGCGTGGTAGAATATTCCTTCCTTGCGGAGCTTGCGGATGACCGGGAGCGAGGGGTCGTCGGAGACGAGGATAATCGTCAGGTTCCGGTCGCATTTCTTGAGGAGCGGAATAAGTTCGCCGGCCTTGAACTCGTCGAACTCGCTCCCGATCAGGACCACTTGCGCGGTCTTCTTGAGTATCCCGTAGAGGGCGTTGGCCGCGGAGTTGGTCACGATAACGTTGTAGCCTGCCTCGATGAAGAGATCCGCCAGTTCCTTGCGAGCGTCGGTATCGTTATCTGCTATGAGAAGTCCTAACATCGTTGTCCTCTCTTCGTCAGAATTGTTAACTCGTGTACCCATGACGTTCGCTACTACCTCTTGCCCCCGGAGTCACCCATGGCTGATGCGTCGGATGGCTTGGCGAAAAGCCCTCTGATCATGGAGCCGAACAGGAGCAGGCCGGGGACCAGCTGGAATGCTATAACCAGGGCGCCGAAGGCGAGGAAGAGGGTTGCCAGGAACCCGTTACTGTCGGATTCGGCGCCGCTTGCCGCCAATGCTGTGCCTGATGCTGCAAGAAGTGCAAAGAGTGATCTGATGGTGGTTTTCATGTCATCCTCCTGGACAGGGAGTGGGACGATGTTGTCGTTTTGTTAT
This sequence comes from Geobacteraceae bacterium, assembly GCA_905339345.1. GTDB lineage: Bacteria > Desulfobacterota > Desulfuromonadia > Geobacterales > Geobacteraceae > Geobacter. The sequence goes on from CAJPFF010000232.1 coordinate 19,791, forward strand.
TTTTTAACTGCATCCGTTATGCCAGATTGATTAAATAATTTTAAGTGGCTGGAAATTGGGAGAAATCCGGTCCAATGACGCGGCGCTTCAGCGCACGGAGGGGGCAATGTGTATAAATCAGCTATACGGGTCCGGGACGCCGCGGAGCCGCCTGAATTGCTGGTTGTTAGTAACACATTGAAATTGCGTCGAATTGTGGCTGCGGAGAGGGTGTATAAAATAATATACGGTTCTGTGCAGGCTGTATGACATTGAAATTGCTGAATAATAGTTCAAGAGGGGGGCGTCGGCCGAGAACGGCGACCCACAAGGTGTTTGACTTGTTATCCCGGTTGATGTAATTTAGAAACTACTAATTGTCTGTTGTTTTGTCGCCGGTCTGTAATGTCTGAGAAACCCCAGCGTTCGCGAGCGAAAAGGGAAGGTGGCGATGGAAAACATCGATGTACTTGTAGTTGACGATGAAGCGGTCATTCGAGAAGGGCTGCGGCGCATCCTGGAGAAGGAGGGGTTCCATGTTGAGACCTCCGCCAGCGGGCAGATTGCCCTCGAACGGATGCAAGAGGAGAATTTCAGCCTGGTGATCACCGACCTGAAGATGCCCGGCATGAGCGGCATGGAAGTCCTCAAAGCGATCAAGGTCCTTCAGCCCGAAGTCCCGGTCATCATCATCACAGGATTCTCCACTGTCGACACCGCCGTCGAGGCCATGAAGAACGGAGCATTTGACTACATCGCCAAACCCTTTACCCCGGAGCAGATTACGGAGAAAGTGAGGAAAGCTCTCGATCAGCGCGCCGTGCTGATCGAGAATATCTTTCTGAAGAAGGAGCTGGGAGAGCACCACGGCTTCGACCTCTTCGTGGGGGAGAGCAAGGAGATGCAGAAGGTCTATCGCCGCATCATCCAGGTGGCCCCCACCGACAGCACCGTCCTCATCACCGGCGAAAGCGGCACCGGAAAGGAACTGGTGGCCCGCGCCATACACAACCACAGCAACCGCCGTGAGAATCCCTTTGTTGCCGTCGACTGTACCTCCCTGGCCGAGAACCTCCTGGAGAGCGAGCTTTTCGGCCACGTGAAGGGGTCCTTCACCGGTGCCATCCAGACCAAGACCGGCCTTTTCAAGGTTGCCGACGGCGGTACCCTTTTCCTGGACGAGATATCGAACATAAGCCTCACCACTCAGGCGAAGTTGCTGCGGGTCCTCCAGGAGCGTGAGATCACCCCCATCGGTGGCACCCAGCCGGTCCCCATCGATATCCGTCTCGTCGCCGCAACCAACAAGAACCTCCGGACCCTGGTGAGCCAGGGGACCTTCCGGGAGGACCTCTTCTTCCGGCTTAACATCATCCCCATCGATCTTCCTCCCCTGCGCCAGCGCAAGGGCGACCTTCCCATCCTCATCGCCTATTTCCTTAAAAAGTTTTCCGAGGAAATGGGGCGGGAGATCCGGGGCCTTGCACCCGACGCCATGGCGCTTCTGGAGGACTACAATTTTTCGGGCAACGTGCGGGAGCTGGAGAACATCATCGAGCGGGCCGTGGTGCTTGCGGAGGAGGATGTGATCCAGAAGGATGATCTGGAACTCCGTCTTTCCGGAGGAGAGGGAGGTGGAGCCGCCAGCTACATTCCCCAGACCGTGGAGGAGCTCAAGGAGACCAAGCGGCAGATCCGGGAGCGGGCCGTGGAGCCCATCGAGAAGGCCTTCGTCCTCCAGGCCCTCAAGCGTAATAACTGGAACATCACCCGCGCCGCCGAGGAAACGGGGATGCTTCGCCCCAACTTCCAGGCACTGCTGAAGAAGCTGCGGATTTCGGTGCGGAACCAGATGAGCAGTTGACCCGAGCCCGCAGATGCGGGATGCGGATGAAGAAAGGGGCACACGGATCGTGGGCCCCTTTCTCGTTACACGGGATGCGAATGACAGGAATGATCAGGCAGGCTCCTGCGGCGCCGGACTGGCCGCCGTTGCCGATGCCGCCTCCAGCGCGCCTTCATGGTCCAGCGGCAGCCAACAGGTGAAGGTGGTACCCACCCCGACGGTGCTCTGCACGTCGATGCTTCCCCCATGACCCTCGATGATCCCGTAGGACACTGACAGTCCCAGACCGGTCCCCTTGTTCTCCTTGGTTGAGAAGAAGGGGTCGAATATCTTGGAAAGGTTATCCTCGGGGATGCCGCAGCCGTTGTCGGTGATGGCCGCGTAGGCTTCCTTCCGTTCCTGGTCGAAACCGGTTCTGATTCGTATTTCCCCCGGTCCTCCGATGGCGTGGCAGGCGTTCAGGAGGAGGTTTATGAATACCTGTTCGATCTGGTTCGGGTCCATATGCATCTCGGGGATGTCGGGGTTGTACTCCTTGATGACGTTGATGTCGTGGAAGCACGCCTGATTGCAAATGAGGGTCAGGGTTGCGTCCATGATGGCATTGAGGGATGAGGGTTTCTTCTGGGGCATCGACTCCCGGGAGAAGTCAAGGAGCCCCTTCACGATCCGGGCGCAGCGCTGGGTCTCCTTGACAATCAGGTCCAGGTCTCCCTTCAGGGACGGATCGAGCTTTGAATCGCTGGAGAGGAGCGATGCGAAGACGAGGATGCCGGTCAGGGGGTTGTTGATCTCGTGGGCTATCCCCGCCACGAGCTCCCCCAGGGAGGCGAGCTTCTCCGAATGGACCAGCTGAGACTGGATCTTCTTGATCTCCTGGGTCCGCTCTTCCACCTTATCCTCAAGGTTCTTTCCCCAGTCCTCCAGTTCTACCCGGGCCTTCTTCAGGTTGATCGTCATCCCGTTGAAGGCCTCGGCCAAGTCGCCAAGCTCGTCGCGGTTCTTGACGGACACCCGGGCGTCCAGGTCGCCGCCGCCGATGAGGTGGGCGTGCCGGACCAGCGCGCGGACCGGCCGGTTGACCAGTCGCTGGGTCAGGAAGGTGAGGCAGAGGGCGATGAGGCCGATCTGCATGACCGTGAGGACGATGATCTCGTTGCGGTAGGCGTAGACCTTCTGGTGCATCTGGTCGAGGGAGACGATGACGTCCAGGACGCCGAGGACCTTGGCCTCCTTGGGGTGGAAATGGCAGGGGGCCGTGAAGCAGCGCTCTTCATTGTAGATAGCCTTGGCGATGCCGAGGACTTCTCTCCCCTCCTTGCTCGTGAAGAGTCGGCTGCGGTTCATGGTAGTGGCGTGGACAAGGGGGGATGGCCCCGAATGGCACATGCTGCATGCCTCGGCCTTCTTGTCGAGGAAGAGTCCGATTTCCTTGTTGTCGGTGGAGTGGGTGACGAGGCCGAACTTGTTGATCATCCTGATTCGCTCGATGGTCTCCCGCTGGGATCCTACCTCGTCGATGATCTGGTAGGCCCGCTTCAGGTTGTTCTCGAGCATGTGATAGTGGGTCGTGCGGATGATGGTTTCGCTCAGCTTGTCTGCATCGATGACCGCCTCCTCGAAGAGGAGTTTTTCAAGCTGCTCCACGTTGATGTAGGCGAAGAGCCCCATGGTGGTGAGGAGGATGAGGCTGATGGCGAGGGAGAGTTTGGCGATGAGCGACAGGCGCAAGGGCATGACCTCGGGTGTTTTGATACGGTAAAGGGTGATGAAGCGTAACAAATTTAATACAGATTAATCTTTGCCGTGACATTAGTCAAGGCCGAGGTTCCTGCCCCGATGTGGTGCGGAACAAAGGAGCGGGTGCCGTTGACGGAGAAGGCGGGATCGGCTACCATCGGCCATTGTTATTTACGGAGAGACCATGCGGATAACCTTCTTTGTCGCCCTGCTGACCCTATTCCTGCTGTGTGCAGGCTGTTCGTCGCTCCTGTTTTATCCCCAGCGGGAACTGGTGGACAACCCGCTGCTGCGCCGCTTTCCCGCAGAGGATGTCTCCTTCCGTGCCGCCGACGGCATCCGCCTCCACGGCTGGCTTTTCCGCCCAGCCGGACCGCCCCGGGGGAGCATCCTCGTTCTCCACGGCAACGCCGAAAACATCAGCACCCACGTGAACAGCGTGCTCTGGCTGGTCCAGGAGGGGTTCGCGGTTTTTATCGTCGACTACCGAGGCTACGGACTGTCCGGGGGGGAGCCGGACATTGACGGGATCCATCGGGATGCGGAGGCAGCCCTCGGGACGCTGCTGACGCTGCCGGGGGTGGACCCGGCGCGGGTCGCTGTGCTGGGGCAGAGCCTGGGGGGAGCCATCGCCATCCACCTGGTGGCGACCACCCCTCACAAGGGAGCGGTTCGGGCCCTGGTCGTCGACAGCCCCTTTGCCGGCTACCGCCTCATCGCCCGGGAGAAACTGGGCGGTTTTTTTCTCACCTGGCCCCTCCAGTATCCCCTTTCGCTCCTCTTCAATGACAATTACAGCCCTCTACGTTTCGTGGGAGAGGTGGCGCCGGTTCCGCTCATCATCATCAGCGACGAGCAGGATCCGATTGTGCCGGCCCGCCACGGCAGGCTCCTGAACGAGGCCGCCGGGCCGTCCGCGCAGCTCTGGACCACATCGGGCCGCGGGCACGTGGGCTCCTTTGCCGACCCCGAACTGCGGCGCTCCCTTGTGGACTTTTTGGATCGGGTCTTCTCCGGCGGGTTGGGCAGTAATCCACCAGACGCAAATGCCATAAGGCGTTGACAACGTCTCGTTATATGGTACGGTTAGACAGCAATAAGAAAACTTCTATCAGGAGGCGCGTATGAAAAGAATTCTTCTCGCAGCAGTATTCACCGTCGTTGCTGCCGGCTCTGCCTTTGCGGCCAGCGGCAAGGCAAACACTGGTTGTGGTCTCGGGACAGTCCTGTGGGGTAGCAAGGCCGACAACTCAATTTTATCCCAGGCACTCCAGGCAACCACTAATGGGACCTTCGGCAACCAGACCTTCGGCATCACCTCCGGCACCCTGGAGTGCGGCACCCCCGGCAAGGTGGTGCAGAACGAGCGCCTGAACCACTTCGTCCGTGCCAACATGGACAACCTGGCCAAGGACATTGCCCAGGGCCGTGGCGAGTCCCTCGACACCTTCGCCGAGCTCCTCCAGGTGCCGGCCGAGAAGCGTCCCGGCTTCTATGCGGCTCTCCAGAGCAACTTCGGTTCGGTCTTCACCTCCGAGAACGTGGTGGTAGCCGAGGTGATCGACAACGCCGTTGCCGTTGCCAACTGATTTCCCGTTGTGATCAGACCAATAAAGGGGGTGCGTCCCGCGGCGCGCCCCCTTTCTATGTGTGCCGCCACCCGTCCGTCGAGGTGAAGCGGCCTTCTGCAATTGATTGTGACTATGCCCATGCCCGATTGCCCATACCGAAAAAGTTTCGATCTGATGAGGATACATCCCCTGCTGACGCCGCTGCTGGTGCTTTTCGCATCCTTAGCGGGCTTTTCCGGTGTCTGTGCCGGAGCCGACGACCCTTACCTGGCGGAGATCCTGAAGCGGGCTGAGGAGCGACAGCTCCACCAGGAACGCACCTGGGAAGTGCTCCTCCACTACCGCCCCCGGGGCGAGGAGCGGGAGAGCCTGGTGGACGATCCCCGCTTCTTCCTCGCTCCAGATGGGAAGAGCGACCCTGCAGCGGAGCTGGCAGCTACTCTGCGGGGCCTCTTCGCCACCGACCCCCGCGGCGACGAACACCCCCGCTGCCGGTTTCCGGCCCGCGCCGCCTGGCTCGCCCAAGAGCTTGCCATCGACGGCGACCATCTTCCCCCCATGGCCTGTCCCCAGCTGGACGAGGCCATGAAGGCCGTCAATCCCCGGTCGGCGGTGCTGGTTTTCCCCTCTTCCCACCCCAACGGCCCCGCTTCCATGTTCGGCCACACCCTGCTGCGGGTGGGGAGCACCTACCAGAGTGACCTCCTCTCCTATGCCGTCAATTACGCCGCCCATACCACCGACACCAACGGTATCGTCTACGCCGTCAAGGGGATTTTCGGAGGGTACTCGGGGTATTACTCGATCCTTCCCTACTACGCAAAGGTCAAAGAATACAGCGATCTGGAGCATCGGGACGTCTGGGAATATCCCCTCGCCCTAACCCCTGACGAGGTGCTGCGGATGGTGCGCCACATCTGGGAGTTGCGGGACATCGCCTCCGACTACTACTTCTTCGACGAGAACTGCTCCTTCAACCTCCTCTTTCTGTTGGAGGCGGCGCGGCCGCAACTGCGGCTTGCCGAAGCGTTCTGGGACCGACCGAGCTTCTGGGTGATGCCGGCCGACACGGTGGCGGTGATTGAGCGGGCAGGGCTCATTGAGAAGGTGACCTACCGCCCCGCCCAGGCGACCCGCATCCGGCAGCGGGCGTCCCTCCTTTCGCCGGAACTCCGCCGCGAGGCCCTGGAGACGGCCCGGGCGCCCCAAGGGGCAGCAGCGGTTGCCGTCTCGGGCCGCCCGGCGGAGGAGCGCCGCCAGATCCTCGACCTGGCCGCCGAGTATGTGCAGTACCGCTATTCCCGCAAGGAGCTGGAGCAGCCGGAATTCCAGCGGCAGTTCCTGCAGGTGCTCAAGGCCCGCAGCCCCCTGGGGCCCGATGAGTCGGACGCGGGGCGGGTTCCGGTCCCGCCTCTGCCGGAGACGGGGCACCTGCCGGGGCGGATCGGCCTCGGGGCCGGCTACCGGCACGATACCCCCTTTGTGGAGCTGACGCTCCGGCCTGCGTACCACGCCCTCATGGATGCGGACGCGGGATACAGTGCCCATTCCCAGATCATCTTCAGCGAGGTGAGCGGCCGCTACTACCCGGAGAGGAACTCCATCAGGCTCCAGAAGTTCACGGCGGTGGACATCGTCTCCCTGGCCCCCCGGGACGAGTTCTTTTCCCCCATCTCTTGGAAGGTGAACGGCGGCCTTAACCGCCGCCCCTTTCCCGATGGCAGCGACCGCCTCTTCCTGCAGCTCAACACCGGTGGCGGCATGGTTTGGCAGGTGCCCGGCAACGGGGTCGTCTACGGCATGGCGGAGATGGACCTGAACGTGAGCGACCGCCTGCGGGACAAGGCGGTGCTTGGGGCCGGACTGTCGGCGGGGGTGATCGTCTCCCCCATGGACCCCTGGAAGGCGGCCCTCTCGGGGAGTGCCTTCGTCTACGGTCTCGAGTATCATGAGTACTACCGGCTGGCACTGGAGCAGAATCTGGCCCTGAGCCGCACCGTCGGTCTCGGCCTCGTGGCATCCTGGGAGCGGAGCTTCGACCACAACAGGGTCGAGGCCCGGTTGGTGGTTAATCGCTATTTCTGACGGGAACTGTCGGCTAATTTCGGTATACTCTTAAAAAATGAGAAAAACGTCTATGACAAAGCGGAGTGTAGCGGCGCTGGCAACAACGGCGCTGGTCGCTTGCCTTGGAGGGTGCGCCATGACGGGGCCTGCCGGCCTGCCGCCATCTCAAGGTGTGGTGGCGGGGTCCGATGCGGTCGCGGTCATCTATGTGCGACCCGGGTGCTCCTTCTGCCAGGAGGCCCGGGAATTCTTTGACGCGCGGGGCCTGCCGGTCCGTGAGCGTAACGTGGTGGCCGACCGGGGCGCCCTGGTGGAGATGCTTGATATTCATGTCCGCCGGTTCCCGGACGAGGAGCCCATTGTACCGCTGATAGTGATCGGCGACCGTGCGGTAAGAGGGTTCGACCAGCAAGAGGTCGAAAAGGCCCTTGACGAAGCGGGTCGCAAAACAGAATCAGGGAGTAAACCGTGACTATCATGCAAAATCCCACCTATTTTCCCTTTAATCTGCAGCTGGCGGGGCGCTACTGGACCCTCTTGGACCTGGCGCCCTCGGCCCGGGAACTGGAGCGGCTGGGACGGCCGGCCATACTGTTTTGCCGCGAGTTGGCCGCGCGGGTTAACCGTCGGCCCGAGTGGTCTGGGAGGCCGGTTCAGGGGGGGCTCCTCAACCTTTACTCCCTCCAGGGGACCATCTTCCGGCACCTGATCGGCCGGTACTGGCAGGAGCAGGGAGCCGGAGTCATGGCGAAGGCCCTGGTTGATGCCGGCCTTCCCCCCGACTCCCCGGAGTTGTCGGCTCTTCTGGAGGGGTTCGGCACGCTGTTCCCGCCGGCCGCGGTTCTTTACGGCGAGGCCGAATCCCCCGCCGCCTGGCTTGCGGTTGGCGGAACCAGCCGGCGGCTCCAGGTGGTAAGCGAACTGCTGCTCCTGGCCCTGTCCGCAGAGAACCGCGCCCTGGACAGCTTCCGGGAGCTGGTGGACGATTCCGAGCTTGCGGCCACGACCCCCTACCGCGCGGCCGTGGCCCGACTGGAGAAGGCCCTGGCCAATGCGCTCCCCGTGGCCGGTTTCGGCGTCTCACTGACGGAACTTCTCCGCGCGCCGCTGCGGGCCGCCCCCGATTCCCTGGCGGGCCAGCTGGCGTACATGAGGGCCACCTGGAGCCCCCTGTTGCCGAAGGAGCTTTTTGCCGGACTGGAGGTTGCCTTCGGCATCGTGGCGGAAGAGACCCGCCCCTTCTGGGGGGGCGGAGCCGGTCCTTCGCCGGTCCTGGAATTCGGCCCCGGAGTGGGGCTCCCCGCCCCCGATGACCACTATCCGGAGCATGAGCAGTTCTCCGCCGACGTGGACTGGATGCCCAACGTGGTCCTCATGGCCAAGATGGTCTATGTCTGGCTCGGCCAGCTCTCTGGCTGGTACGGAAAGGAGATTCACCGCCTCGACCAGATTCCCGATGCGGAGCTGGACAAACTTGCCCGGTGGGGGGTCACGGGGCTGTGGCTCATCGGCATCTGGGAGCGCTCCACCGCCTCCCAGACCATCAAGCGGATGTGCGGCAACCCCGAGGCGATCGCGTCCGCCTACTCCCTCTACGACTACGCCATCGCCCACGATCTGGGTGGCTGGGAGGCCCTGGCGGACCTGCGGGAGCGGGCCCTGAAGCGGGGCATCAGGCTTGCCAGTGACATGGTGCCGAACCACACCGGCATCTACTCCAAGTGGATCGTGGAGCACCCTGACTGGTTTGTGCAGCTGGACTACCCGCCGTACCCAACCTACCGCTTCACCGGCCCGGATCTCTCCTCCTCCCCCGAGGTTTCCGTCCACATCGAGGACGGCTACTGGGACAAGAGCGACGCCGCCGTGGTCTTCAAGCACTACGACCACCGCAACGGCCGCACCCGCTACATCTACCACGGAAACGACGGCACCAGCACCCCGTGGAACGACACGGCCCAGCTGGACTACCTGAACCCCGAGGTGCGGGAGGCGGTTGCACGCACCATCCTCCACGTGGCCCACAATTTCCCCATCATCCGCTTCGACGCCGCCATGACCCTGGCAAAGAAGCACTACCAGCGCCTCTGGTTCCCCCAGCCGGGACTGGGGAGCGGCGTTCCCTCCCGTGCCGAGCACGGCATGACCCGCGCCGCCTTTGACGCCGCCATGCCCGAGGAGTTCTGGCGCCAGGTGGTGGACCGGGCCGCCGCGGAGACGCCCGATACGCTCCTTCTGGCCGAGGCCTTCTGGCTCATGGAGGGGTACTTCGTCCGGACCCTGGGGATGCACCGGGTCTACAACAGCGCCTTCATGAACATGCTCAAGATGGAGGAGAATGCCAAGTACCGCCAGACCATCAAGAACGTCCTCGAATTCAACCACGAGATCCTGAAGCGCTTCGTCAACTTCATGAACAACCCCGACGAAAAGACCGCCGTGGAGCAGTTCGGCAAGGAGAACAAGTACTTCGGCGCGGCGGTGCTGCTGGTGACCATGCCGGGGCTCCCCATGCTCGGCCACGGCCAGGTGGAGGGGTTCCACGAGAAATACGGCATGGAGTACAAGCGGGCCTACTGGGACGAGCCGGTGGACGAGCACCTGGTGGCTGAGCACGAGCGTCGGGTTTTCCCCCTCATGCGGCGGCGGCGCATCTTCTCGGGCTCCGAGAATTTCATCCTCTACGACTTTTTCGTGGAGGGGACCGTGAACGAGGACGTCTTCGTCTACTCCAACCGCCACGGCGCCGACCGGGCGCTCATCCTCTACCACAACCGGTATGCCAGCACCGCCGGGTGGATCAGGAGTTCCACGGCCCGGGCCGTTCGGATCGACTCGGGGGAGACGGTCCTTCGGCAGACCGACCTGGGGGAATCCCTGGGTGTGAACGCCGACGGCCGCCACTACTACATCTTCAGGGACTACGCCACTGGCTTGGAGTACATCCGCCACGGGAGGGAGATTGCCGAGAAGGGGATGTTCGTGGAACTGGAGGCCTACGAATACCATGCCTTCCTCGACTTCCGCGAGATCCGCGACGACGACTACGGCACCTGGGGGGCACTCTGCTTCGGGCTCCAGGGGCGGGGGGTGTCGAGCATCGACGAGGAGGTGCAGCTCATCCGCTTCGCACCTCTCGTCGAGCGGTTCAGGGAACTCTGCGTGCTCCTTCAAGGGGAGCTTGAGGCAGCACCCGCGGTGCAGCTTTCCCCAGGCTTCCGGGAGGGGATCGCGACGTTTTTGGAAGAACTCGACTTGGCTTCGGGGGCTGCCGGGGATGTGGTCGCAACGGCCGATGTCATGGCAGAGCGGCTCCAACGTCTCCCCGGTCTCTGGACGTGGACGGAGGGGGTGGAAGGTGAAGGGGGCCGGTGGCTTCTTGCGCTTTTCCTTGTCATCCACGAGGCCGGCAGGCTTGGCGGCGATGACGCGGAGTATCCCGTCCGGTCGGCCCAGTGGTTCGCAACTCTGGGCCTAAGGCGGGCGTTGGTCGACATCCTCCGTGAGGCCAGTGCGGAGTGGGACGAATCCAGCACCCTCGACCCCGATCGGCTGGTTTTTCTGGCGGACATCCTCATGGCCTATCCCGGGTTTGCGGAGCATCTCGGTGGTCTCAAGCGTGCCGAGGCCATCAAGACACTCGTCGCCGTCCGCCGGGTCAGGCGGTTCCTCGGCGTCAACCGCAGCGGCGTCGTCGAGTGGTTCGTCAAGGAACCGTTCGTGGAACTCCTCACCTGGTTCATCCTTCTGGCTGCCGTGACTCACACTCCGACGGGGGAGGAGTCTGGCGGATTTGGCGCTGAATTCGAATCCTTGTGCCGGGATATTGCCGCATTGACGGCTCTGGCGGAAGAGGCCGGTTACCAGGTCAAGAAATTCCTTTCCCTGGTGACTCCACCCACTGGTGAGCAGGAGGAGGTTTCCCTGTAGTGGTGGGACAGATGGCCCCGGAAGTTTGAGATTGACGGATGACGGCGTCCCAAGGGGGCGCCGTTCGTATGTGCTGTGTGTAGCCTGAAGAGGAGCGGTTATGGGACTGTTCACGGGATTTCGACGAAAACGGCTCGCCGGGAGGGAATTCCCCCCGGCCTGGCTCGGGTTCATCGAGCGGAACGTCCCCTTCTACCGGATGCTCCCGCCGTCGGACCGGCAGGAACTGCTGGGGCATGTGCAGGTTTTTCTCGCCGAGAAATACTTCGAGGGGTGCGGCGGCGTCCAGGTGACCGACGAGGTGCGGGTGACCGTTGCCGCCCTGGCCTGTATCCTTCTCCTTCACCGCACAACCGACTACTATCCGCTCCTCTCCTCTATCGTCATCTACCCCGACGAGTACGTGGGGGAGCGCCGCCGCTGGGACGAGGCCGGGGTTGTCACCGAGGGGCCGGAAACCCGCATCGGCGAGTCGTGGGAGCAGGGGACGGTGGTTCTGTCGTGGAAGGATGTTCTGCTGGACGCCGAGGCCCCCGACGACGCATTCAACGTGGTGTTCCACGAGTTTGCCCACCAGCTCGACCATGAAGACGGGATTAGCGGCAACGAGGGGTTTCTGCCGGGGCTTCCCGAGGGATCGCGGTGGCGGGAGGTGTTCGAGGGGGAGTATGAACGGCTGATCGCCGACGATGAGGCGGGACGCTGGACCCTCCTGGACCCCTACGGGGCGGAGAGTCCAGCAGAATTTTTTGCGGTGGCGACCGAGACCTTCTTCGAGATGCCCGGGGAGATGCGCCGCCAGCATCCGGAGCTGTATGAGGCCCTCAGCCTCTACTACCGGCAGGACCCGGCGTCGTGGGACCGGTAACCGGTAAGGGGGCGGCTCAGTTCTCCGCTACCTCGATCTCCACATAGGGGGAAAGGTTCGGATCGCTGGCGTGGCGCAGGGTCGCTTCCGTGTAAGCGAGCTTTTTGTCGTTGTAGCTGTACCCCGAGAGGACGATGACCTGGGCCGAGGTCTTGATACCGAATACCTCGGCCGGTGAGGCGGCGCTGTCGGCGTCCCCCGCTACGATGACGGTCCGGTGGATCTCCTTGAGCTTTGCGTCGAAGAACTGCTCCACCGCACGCAGATCCCCCTTCACGGCATAGATCACCTGACGGCGCTCGCCGTCGTTCTGGCGCACGATGCGCACCTTCGAGCCGGGATAGCGGCCGGTCTTCGGTTCGGGGGCGATGGGCTCCACCGCGGGGATGATCTCGAGCCGTTTCCACGCCTTGCCGAAGTCCTCCTTCAGCGGGATGGTGAGTTCATTGATGGAAACGGTGAGGGGCATGAGGGGGAGATTGGTTAGCGGGTCCCTGGCGATTCCCTCGGAGATCTCGATGGTGTCCGGCGCCCCTGTTGCCGGGCGGGTGATGGTGATGGCAGCGTCGACGATGGTCCTATCCCATGCGAAGTCGCCGTAGTAGGCGGCGCCGTAGACGTTGATGCCGCGCTCAAGAAGGCCCTGGTTGAACTTGCGGACCGCCCTTCCATTGAGAATGGAGTCGGAGGTGAAGGTGAGGAGCCGCGAGCCTCCCTTTCCCGCTGTCACCTTCACGTCGCGATGGCGGATCGAGGGGGCGAAGATATGGATAAGCTCCCGGCTCTCCGGGGGCATCTCCCGTGCTTCAACCGCCAGGTAATCTTTTCCCTGCCCTGCCGGCGAATCCTGGGCCTCGGTAGGGGAGGAGACGGCCGCGAGGCCGACGGCAAGAATCAGGGCGAGTTTCACTCTATTCATGAGGTTCGTGCGGATGGACACGGGGTAATCTCCTTTGGGGCAGTCTGTCCCGGCTGGCCGGGGAGAGCTGATGGGATGAGAGAGTGCTCATATTACATGGATTGGGGAAAATTTCCAGCTTTTCGTGTTGGGCGAGAGGAACGGTATCGGCAACGTTTTGTAACCATTGAGTTATGGTGCCTCGGTTGACGAGGCGGAGAGCAACGATACCCTCAGCGGCTGGGGGACGTCAAGGCCTTATCGATACTTTCAGGTCATGCGGAACAAGGGGAGTGGCTCTGGTATACTTGTTGTTCGTGGCTCGGACCGGGTAAGAGTAAGGGGGTTGCGCATGGACAGACGGGCGTTTCTTAAACTGGTGGGGTTGTCATCGGTGTTTGCCGAGGGGGCGTTCAGGGGGCTTTTGGCCGTTGAGCAGCCCACGGTGGCCGTGGCCGAGGGGAAGGAGTACGGACGGACGACGCGCAACGCCGTGAATCTCCTGGGCGGAATGAGGCGCTTCGTGAAGCCGGGGGACGTGGTGGTCATCAAGCCCAACATGGGGTGGGACCGGACCCCGGCCCAGGGGGCCAACACCCATCCCCTCGTGGTCAGGGCCCTGGCGGAGGAGGCCATTGCCGCCGGAGCGAAGCGAGTGAAGGTTTTTGACCGGACCTGCAATGACGAGCGGCGCTGCTATGTGCAGAGCGGCATGAGCGAAGCGCTCAAGGGGCTGCGCGCCATGGAGCTGAAGTTTATCGAGAACGAGCGGTTCCGCAAGGTCACCATCAACGGCAAGGCCCTCAGGGAGTGGGAGCTCTACGGCGAGGCCCTGTCCGCCGACGTCTTCATCAACGTTCCCGTGGCAAAGCACCACGGCCTTACCCGGCTCACCCTGGGACTCAAAAACGTCATGGGGGTCATGGGGGGGAACCGGGGCGGGACCCATCGGCACATCGAGGAGGCTCTGGCCGATATCAACGGCGTCGTGAAGAGCCACCTGACGGTCATTGACGCCACCCGCATCCTGACCGACCACGGTCCCCAGGGGGGCGACCTGAAGGACGTAAAGGTCCTGAACACGGTGATCGCGTCCACCGACATCGTTGCGGCCGACGCCTACGCCACGACCCTCTTCGGCCTCAAACCCGCCGACATTGCCGTGACGGTGGCGGCCCACCGCCGGGGCCTCGGCGAGATGAACCTGAACCGGGTCCGCATCCTCAGGGGGTGATCGAGGCATGAAGGGCAACAGCCGGATACCGGAAACAGGGCCATGAAGAGGATTACCTCGGCACGGGTGAGCCAGCTTCTCTTTCTGGCCCTGTTCCTCGTTCTCTTCCTCAGGACCGAATACCGGGGGAGCGACGAGATCAACGGAGCGGTGAACGCCTTTTTCCGGGCCGATCCCCTGGTGTTCATGAGCTACCTCCTGGCGGCAAAGTCCTTCTCCTGGCTCGTCTTTCCGGGGCTTCTCCTCCTGGTTCTCACAGGGCTCCTGGGGCGGTTTTTCTGCGGGTGGGTCTGCCCCCTGGGGACGGTCCTCGACCTGGTGACCGGGAAAATCGCCAAATCCGCACCTATCCGGCTCATCAAGGGAAATCTCAAGTACTGGCTCCTGGTCCCTCTCCTGGCCGCAGCCCTCTTTGGCGTGAACCTGGCGGGACTCCTGGACCCCATCGCCATCCTCGTCCGGGCCCTCGCCTTTGTCGTCCACCCGCTGCTGGGCGATGCCGTGAGGGGAGGGTGGGTGGCCCTCTACCGGATCATGGGGGAAGGGCGCGACCTCCTGGCTCCCGGCTATGGGGTGATCCGCGACAACCTCCTCCCCTTCCGGGAGACCTTCTATCCCCTGGCATTCCTCTCGGCGCTCATCTTCATCGGCATCCTTTTGCTGGAACGGTACGAAACGCGCAACTGGTGCCGAAACCTCTGCCCCCTCGGCACGCTCCTGGGGCTGGCCGCCCGCTTTTCACCCTTTGTTCGGGTCCCGGCGCATCTGCGCCGACTGCGGCGCCTGCCGCCACCTCTGCCCCACCTCCTTCGACCGGGAGATTCTCCAGAAGGAGGAGTGCATCCTCTGCATGGAGTGCCAGCTTCGCTGTCCCTCGGGGAGGGCCCGGTTCCGGCTCGCCGGTGTAGCTGCGGGAGAGGGGCCGCTTCTCCCCGGGCGGCGCGTCCTCCTGGGCGGTCTGGTGTCGGGCTT
>CAJPFF010000233.1 GCA_905339345.1 Geobacteraceae bacterium
CAACTCTGCAAGACTCGAAAGGAGTTTGAATATGGGATCATCAAAGCAGGTTCTGACTGATTGCACACTCTGTTACCACAGCTGCGGCACCAAGGTGACCGTCGAAGACGGCAAGGCAGTCAAGGTGGAAGGGCTCGAAAACCATCCCATCAACGACGGGCAGCTCTGTCCCAAGGGGGAAGCGGCCCTGACCCACATTTATTCGCCCGAAAGGATAAAGACCCCGCTCAAGAAGGTGGACGGGAAGTTTGTCGCCATATCCTGGGACCAGGCGCTGGATGAAATTTCCGCAAAACTCCTCAAGCTGAAAGAGGAGTTCGGTCCGAGTGTGCTGGGAGTATTCAGCGGTTCGATCGGTGTCGAAAACCTGGAAATGGCGCAACTGACCCAGCGGTTCAAGGCCGCCTTCGGTTCACCGAACTTCTTTTCGGTGGAAAGTATCTGCTATCGGATGCGCATCCGCACCCGGCAGATCACCTTCGGCAAATACCCCACCGAGGAGCTGGATTCCAAGCTGTACATCCTGTGGGGGCACAATCCCGATGCCAGCGATTTTCCCCTGAAGCTTGCCCTGGACAGGAATCTGGCCAAAGGGTCCAAGCTCGTGGTGATCGACCCCCGGCGCATACCCTACGCTGACCAGGCCGACATGTACCTGAAGATCCGGCCGGGCACCGATGGCGCCATGGCCATGGCGATGATGCACGTCATCATCAAGGAAGACCTGGTCGACCATGACTTCGTTGACAAGTATACCTCCGGCTACGAAAAGCTGGTGCCGCACGTAGAGCCCTTTACCCCTGAATGGGCCGAGGAAATAACCTGGGTCCCTGCTGATAAGATCAGAGAACTGGCCCGCCTGTTCGCCACCACCAAAGGGGCATCCATTTATCAGGGGACCTGCACCCAGGACCAGACTGCCGGCGGCACGCAGAACAGCCGCGCTTTCTCGGTTCTGCAGATCATTACCGGCAACATCAATGTTCCCGGAGGCTGGGTTATCAGCCCGCGGCCGTATTTCGGCAATGTGGGGCTCAACGTGGAGGGTGATCCCCTGGGGATGGACGAGTACCCGCTCTTCATCGAGGTCTGGGGGCGGAAGAGCCCCTATGGCGTCATAACCATGGTGCCGGAGGCGATTCCTGACAAGTTGAAGGCGTTCTACGTGGTGGGGGGGAATCCGCTGGTCTCCATGGCTGACTCCAATGCTTTCCGCGATGCCTTCCGGCGTCTGGACCTCCTTGTAGTGCATGACATGTTCATGACGGAAACTGCCCAGGAGGCCCATTATGTGCTCCCGGCCTGTTCGCACCTGGAAAAATGGGGGCTCGCGTACACCTACAACGTCTGCCACTGCCTGCCATACCTGATGTTGCGCAAGAAGTGCATCGAGCCGATCGGGGAGAGCTGGTCGGAATGGAAGGTCTTTACCGAGCTTGCCAAAAGGCTGGGGATGGGCGAACAGTTCCCGTGGGAGAGCGAAGAAGATCTCATCCGTTTCGAACTCGGTCCTTCAGGGATCACCTTTGAGCAATTGCTGAACGACCAGCCTGAAGGTGCCTATTACGGCGAGAAGGAATACGTGGTGAAGGACGGCATGTTTGCCACTCCCACGGGCAAGATCAAGATCTTCAGTGCGGCGCTGGAGCATGTGGGTGCCGACCCCCTGCCGGTCTACATCGAGCCCGAACGAAGCCCGAAGAGCAGCAACAAGAAGTATCTCGAGAAGTACCCCATTATTCTCTCCACCGGCCACCGTAACTACTATTACGTTCACAGCCAGTTCCGCGGTGTCGATACCCTCAAAGCTGAATCCCCGGGGCCGATTGCCGAAATGGGGCTGGCGACAGGCAAGCAGTTCGGCTTGGCCGACGGTGATGACATCGTCATAGAAACCAATCGTGGCCAGATAAAAATGAAGCTGGCTCTGGATGAGCGTGTAGCGGAGGGATGCGTGTTCGTCCCCCACGGCTGGTCGGGGGATGCCAATGCCAACCTGCTCACCGATACCGACTGTCGGGAGAAGATCCTGGGGTATCCGGACGTGAAATCCCTCATGTGTTCGGTGCGCAGGGCCTCGGCCGCTGCCTGAATTTCACCGTCACAGGTGTATCAACGGTAAATCGCTTTCAGAGGTGAGCCATGAACGTTGTCTACAGGTATGACAAGGGCAGACTGTCGGCAGGGGAGAAGGAAGTAGTCGCGGAAGTCCCCCTGCTTCTGAATGTCAATGGCAGGGAGATGGCGACCCTCATCGCCTCTCCCCATGACCTGCGATTCCTGGTGGCGGGCTTTCTCCGCCTCCAGGGATTGGTGGAGCGGGTGGAGGATTTCGACATGCTCTCCGTCTGCAACGATTTCGGTATCGCCCGGGTTCAGATCAAGGGGGAGCTTCCGGAAACTCTGAAGCCGGTGCTGACGTCCGGATGCGGCACCGGCATTTCCTTTACCATCCCCCAGGCAATGGCACGGAAGGGAAATGTCACCTTGTCCAGGCGTTTCGCCCCCCGCGATGTCTTTGCCATGATGGACGCAATGGCCCAGAAAGCGGAGGGCTACCGCAGCCATGGCGGCATCCATTCCGCCGCGGTGGGCGACGGCTCACTCTGTCTCTTTGCCGAGGATCTTGGGCGGCACAACACCATCGATCGCATCGCCGGCGAAGCACTCCTGAAAGGGATTGATCTGACCGGCATGATGCTCGTCACCTCAGGGCGGATCTCCACCGAACTGGTGGCCAAGGCGGCACTTCTCGGGATCGGGTTGGTCGCCTCCCGCACGTCGCCGACGGAAACGGCGGTGAAGATGGCGACGGAGGCGGGGATTACCCTGATCGGCTATGTGCGGGCAGAAAGATTCGAAATTTTTTCTCATCGGGACCGGTTGGACATCTCCGAGCACGGTGGGAAAATAAAGGGGATGACGGGGGTCATCCTGGCTGGTGGTGCGTCAAGCAGGATGGGAAACAACAAGGCACTCCTCCTCCACCGTGGCGGCCGGTTAATCGAGGGAATCTACCGGAAAATGTCCGAGCTCTTCGAGGAAGTGATCGTCGTTACCAACAGACCGGAGCTTTACCAGTTCCTCCCCTGCCGGAAGGTGCCTGACATCTATCCGGGAAAGGGTGTGCTTGCCGGCATCCATGGAGCGCTCAGCCAGTGCAGTGAACCGGCCATCTTCACGGTCGCCTGCGATATGCCGCAGTTGAATGGCGATCTGATCCGCCACCTTGCCGAACAGTACCAGGGTGTGGATGTGGTCATTCCCAAGAGTGACGGCGGTTTTGAACCAATCCACGCCATTTATGGCAAAGGTTGCATTCCGGTGCTGGAAGAGCTTCTGCAGAACGGAGAACAGCGCGTACTTTCGCTCCTGCCGCTGCTGATGGTGCGGGAGGTTGAAGCTTCAGAGGTAGCTCTCTTTGACCAGGAGTTTAACTCCTTCGTCAACATCAATACACCGGAGGACTACTACAAACTTCGAAGCGATGAGAGGGAGACTGCCGAACAGAATACTCCCAGGCTACGACAGTCTTCATAACGGCATACCATAATTTTCATCTCCGAGCCGAGCCGCCTAAAAGGATTTTCCTCAAGGCATCCGGCCATTGGGCTTCGCTGGAAACGGTGTAGCCTTCCATTTTGCAAAGGAGACCTGACGGTTCGGATTATTTCCGGGACCGTCAAGGGGCCTTTCCATCCAGGAAGGCCCCTTTTTTCAGTTGATGAGCAAAATACGGATGGGGAGATAAGGTGCTGACCATGAACCGGATTGACACCATGCCGATACAGTTGGAGCCCGGGGTGCGGGAGATGATGGAAGAGAGGGGTATCCGGGAAGAGGACATCCGCCAGGTCTTGTCGTTTGCGGAACGGGAGGGGCTCTTTCATGCGCAGAAAGAGACGGACCACAGGCTGGCCTGCTTCACACCATCCAAGGTTACGTACTGGGTCGAGTATGGGCGGGAAGAAGATAGGT
>CAJPFF010000234.1 GCA_905339345.1 Geobacteraceae bacterium
AACAATTTTTCTCGCGCTGCCGCGCTTGAATCATCTCGCCAAATTCCATGTAACGCGGCTACCGCCGCTCTCTGTAACATGCTCTACGCGCTTTCTGCCTCCCCCACCCGCGAATCGCGCCCCCGAGGTCGCTTCGCTCCCCACAGCCTCGGCTCGGTTCGCCGCCGCCTCCCTCAGGCGCGCTCCGCCCTGTTACGGTGTATGGTTAAAAACTAGAATAGAACAACACAGGATGCGCCGTGCGCACAACATTCTTTCAGGATTTCGCCTCTCCCGCTTTTGCCTGTCCCTCTTTATTGCCGGAGCCGCCTGCCCTCGCATACCCCATCGCCTCGAGCCTCCTTATCCTCTCCTTTACGGGAGGGTGCGTGGAGAAGACGTCGGCCACAAGCCCTTCCTTCTCATCCAGCTTCCTGTGGAGCGGGTCGGATATGAAAAGGTGCGCCGTGGCCCTCCTCGCGTTCTTCAATGGCGAAGTGAACGCGTCTATCTTCTTGAGCGCGCTGGCCAGCGCGAGCGGGTTCCTGGTGAAAAGGGCCGCGGAGGCGTCGGCCTGGTACTCCCTGTTCCTCGAGACTGCCATAGCTATTATCCTCGAGAAGAGCGGAGAGAGGAGCACGAAGACGCCGATGACGAGGAGTATCAGCGGGTGTATGCCGCCCTTGTCGCCCTTCACCGACCGCCTCGGCCTTATGCCGCCGTACCGCCACGTGCGCACCGCCCAGTCGGAAAGTATAGAGACGGTGCCTACGAGGACGGTCACGACCGTCATGGTCAGTATGTCGTAGCTCTTTATATGCCCCATCTCGTGGGCGACTACAGCTTGCAGCTCGTCCCTGTCCATAGAGTCGAGGAGCCCTTGCGTGACAACGACGACAGAATGGGCGGGGTCCCTGCCGGTGGCGAAGGCGTTGGGGGCCGGGTCGGCTATGACGTAAGTTTTGGGCATGGGAAGGCCTGAGGCGAGCGCCATCTCGGTGACGACGTTCCTGAACCTCTTGTGCGATGGCTCCTCGAATTTCAGCTCCTCGGCGCCCAGGCTCCTCGTGACAACGGAGGCCCCGTAAAAATACGAGGTGAAGCCGTTTATCGAGGCGAAGGCAAAGGCAATGACCGTCGCCACCGGCAGCCTGAAAGAGCCGCCGTAGCCGACCACGCCGAGGTCGCCGTATGTGTAAACGTCTACGGCAAGACCGATGAGGACTACGAAAATAAAAAACCCCAGCATAAGGGAGTAGGTTATTCTTCTGTTCCTCTTCTGCTGGGAGTAGATGTCTGTCATTTTGTTTTTGGGTGCCTCTAAAACTTAGATATTTTTTCCGAGG
>CAJPFF010000235.1 GCA_905339345.1 Geobacteraceae bacterium
AGCCTCAACGGCTTTCACTTCGGGGTTCTCGTTGGTCTGGAAACTACGCAGCGAGGCAAGCTGCACCTCTTTCGAGACGATCTCGGCCTTGAGTTTCGCAGCTCCTTCGATCGTGGCAGTGGCCTGGGCGTCAACCTTGAACGCCCGGTTCTTCTCCTGGAAGCCCCGGATCGCCTCTTCCGCCTTCCTGAGATCGGTCCTTACCACCTCAAGCCGCTTCTCCAGAAAAATCCGTTCCGTTCCGGCTTTTGTCAGATTCAGTTCGACACTTTTCTTTCCGAGTTCATCGACAAAGGTATTGGCCAGCCGCGCCGCCAGCTGGGGGTTCTTGTTGTCGGCGGCAACCGTAATAATCCCGTCCTTGCCGGCCTGGATCTTGAC
Source organism: Geobacteraceae bacterium (assembly GCA_905339345.1). Classification (GTDB taxonomy): domain Bacteria; phylum Desulfobacterota; class Desulfuromonadia; order Geobacterales; family Geobacteraceae; genus Geobacter. Next base: position 382 of record CAJPFF010000235.1, read on the forward strand.
CAGCCCCTGTAGTGCGGCACGGGACTCATCGGGGGTCTTGGTCTTCAGTTCTTTCTGAAGATCGAGCTTTTTGATCACCGCATCGGCAACCGAACGGCTTTTCAGAATCCCCACATAGAGATCAGCTCCGCCGCCAAGCCCCCCGACGCCTGCCAGCCCGGCAAGTGCCCCTGCCTGACCCAGCATGGCCGACAGGCCGCCACCCCCGTCTTTCTGGGGGGGGAGCACCCGCGCGGTGGCCGTATAAATATTGGGAAGGGTAAGACTGTATGCCACCGAAAGGAGTGCGGCGACAGCGCACATCACTATAATCAGACGCTTTCGCCGCACCAGCACCTGCAACAGTTCCAGAAGGTTGATCTCGTCCTCTTCGACGATCTGTTCATTTCTCATCGGATCAGCCATGTTGCGTCTCTCCTACAGCGCAATAATCACCCCGGCGGCCAAGGCAATCTGCGACAGAATCGTGGTGATGTCCTTGATCTCCCTCATCCAGGCGATCCGTTCGAGCTTCTGAGGCACAACCAGGGTATCACCCGGATCGAGGGCCGTTGCCATGAAACCGCCGAAGGTCCAGCGGCGCTGGGAGTCACTCCAGTTGATGCCGAACGATGACTGCTGGCGACTGAGGACGGACCCGTCAGCGCTGATGACGTACATGTCGTCTTCTTCGCCGTCCCGCGTGGGGCCGCCAGCATCTTTCAAGTAGTGGGCCACATCCTCGCCCGGTAGGTGGACGAAGGAGGTGGGGTTGTAGACCTGCCCCATGACGTTCACGACGCTGGAAACCTGGGGCACCTCGAGGATGTCTCCCCCCATGAGCTCCAGGTCGTAGGGGGACTTTCTGAATTCATCAAGCTGGGAAAGCCTGATCACCACCCGCCCCTCGGCCCGGGACTCCTTAAGCTTGGTCAGACTCTTCAGGAGCCCTTCCAGGGCCGTGCGGGTCGCGTCGAGCTCCTCCTTGGAGGCCGCAACCGCCGCCAGCTCCCCCTGCTTGCGGAGAATCTCCTGCTCGGTCCGCGAGATCACCTCGTCCATCCGCTTCTGCTGTTCGTCCCGAACCGACTTCCGCTTGAACTTGGCCCCCTTCAGGTAAGCCTTTTCGGTGTAGCCGCCAGCCCGCTCGATGACCGAGCTCAACCGTTCCCCCTTGGCAATGGAGTAAGTTCCGGGGAATTTCACCTCACCCCTCAGGGTCACGAAACGATCGGTGGCCTCAAGCCAGTTTTCGATTCCGCGTACGATCAGGGCGTCCTCCGGCTCCAGGACCAGGTTGTGGGCCGGATCCCCGGCAAGGGCCTTGCCCAGGTTGATTTCCAGGCGGGACGCCTTTGCACTGCTGCCGCCAACGGCCACCCTTGTCAGTTCGGCGCTCTCCAGATAGGCGTTGCGCTTGGGACTTCCGGCAGCGGTCACCAGATCCCGGACCGTCATTCGGAGGGAATAGTCGTAGATGCCGGGATTCACCACCTGACCGCTGATCGAAACTCGGGGCAGCTCCACCATCTGGTCCCGGGAGAAAATCTTGATCGTATCCTGCTCCTGCAACTCCACGTTGTCGGTCGGATTCCCCTTCAACGCTTCCCGCAGATTGAAAGTCATGACTTCGCGCCGGTAGTCGGAGGGCGAGAGACGAGTAATCTCGGCACTCTCCAGGTATGACTCGGGCATAAGAACCGACGCGTCGGGAATGATGTCCTTCACCCGCATCCCCTTGCGGAACTGATAGGCACCGGGACGCGCCACATTCCCCGCCAGTGTCACCACCTCGCGCATCGCCTCGCGGACCGGGAAGACGTTCACCATGTCGTGGTCCCGTACCTCGACTTTCGCCAGTTCCGTCTCCAGCGACTTTCCGTCGGTCACGTAATCGGCGACTATTCGGGTGCTGTTCCCCTCGATCCGCTCCACCTGAATCCGCCCCGTATCGCCGGCAGCGGTTATCCCACCCGCCATGGAGAGCAGGCCCGGCAGGGTCGACTTCCCTTTGATCTCGTAAATCCCTGGCCGCTTGACCTCACCCGCCACAGCAACCACCGGCCCGATTACCGGCACGAAGATCGTGTCGCCGTTTTCGAGGCGGATATCGCGGCTCCGGTCGCCGCTCAGAAACATATCGTAGAGGTCAATCTCCTGGACCGCCTTGCCGCCGCGAGAAATTCTGATGGACCGCAGGCTGCCGTTCTTGGATGGTCCCCCCGCCGCGGCAAGGGCATTGATGACCGTGGCGAGGGAACTCACATTATAGGTCCCGGGCACCTCAACCTCCCCCACCACGTACACCTGGATGGTCCTGAGGCTGCCGAGGGTGACGTTGAGTTCATACCCTTTGTAGTATCGGGAGAAGGCCTTGTCGATGGCTTCCCTGACCTGTCCATAGGTGAGCCCCCACACCTTGACGGCGCCGACCCGCGGAATGGTCACTTCGCCATTGCGGTCCACCGGAGCATCGTAGCGGGCCTGGAGGCTCCCCCAGACATCGATCCGCAGCGAATCGCCCGGCCCGATAACATAATCGGAGCCGACCGGAAGATTCTCCACTGATGGCAGGTTGGCTATGCTGTTCCTGAAAAAGTCGTAACCGAACTGCTTGAGAGTCCGGTCCAACGGGGTAGGCTCGATCTTATCAAGGAGCGTGGGGCTCTTGCGGGCAAAGGCCCGCTCCAGTGCCGACCCCATCTCCTCCACCGGCACGGGCATCACCTTCTGCTCTTCCGAAATGAGAGCCTGCCTCTGGCGCCGGTCAGAGTCAGTGCCGGGAAGTCCCTGTACCCTGAAATAATAGATCTGGTTGTTCTTCAGCTCCCGCACCCGGAAGCTGGCGGCATCGCCCACCGGCACAGCCTTCAGATACTTCCCCGGTTCGGTCCCGTACAGCACCACAAACCGGGAAGGGATATCTTCGGCTTTCTGGCGCACTCCGGTCACCGTCCAGGTAAGCGACACCATTCCGTCGCCCGGTTCCGCCTTAAGGAGAAGTTTCAGCCCCTGTCCCACCTCTCTGCCTTCGTCCATAAGACGAAGCCCCTGTTCGGCGTCACCCCGATATTGAGTTGCACCCGGCACCTGAGGTGCGCCATATCCCCCCGGCCCAGTTACGCCATATCCGCCGGGCTGTGGGGATCCCTGAACGCCATACCCGTTCCCCGACAGGGGGGCTCCCTGCATTATGTACCCACCGGTTTGAGGGGTGGCCGGAACGCCATAGCCACCGCCAGGCCCGGAAGCTTCCCACCTGCTGCCGGTGTAGTCGTTGCCGGTGCCATCGGGTTCAACCGCCCAACAGACTGCCGCAACGACGAACAATCCAATGAAAAATAGTAATGCCGATTGTATGGATCGCTTCATTGCTCCCTCACGTGCCCAAAAATTACGATGATCAATACAGCGTAACGAACATGGATAAGTACCCTGTTCCCCCCCTGCCCGTCAACCGGAAATACTCCCCCCTGTCGAATGGCTTATCCCAGGCGGGCCTTGATCTCCCTTGACTTGCCACGGTTATTTGATTATTAGATTTTTCATCATTGCCGAACCATGTTTACGGGGGAGATCATGGAAATCATTCACCACGGCGGACGATACGGCGTAACCGGGTCGTGCCACGAGCTCGTCGTCACCGAAAACGCAAGTATCCTCGTCGACTGCGGCCTGCTTCAGGGAAACGACGCACGTGCCGGAAAGGGAAAGGAACACCCCCCCTTCATCAACTTTCCGCTCGACCGGATCCAGGGGTTGGTCCTGACCCATGTCCACATCGACCATTGCGGCCGCATCCCCCACCTCATGGGGGCCGGCTTCCAGGGGCCCATCTGGTGCACCGAGGCCTCGGCCCTCCTGCTACCCCTCGTCCTCGAAGATGCCGTCAAAATCGGCATCACCCGGGACGAAAAGCTCATCGACCGGTTCATCGAGGCCATGAAAAAGCGCCTCGTCCCCCTTCCCTACGGCACCTGGCACAAGGTCGGTTCCTGGGATGGCGCGGACGTGTCACTCCGTCTTCAGCAGGCGGGACACATCCTCGGCTCGGCCTATGCAGAACTCAGGGTACAAGGTGCGGGGTGCGAGGTGTCGGGTAAATTGAACGAGAAAGAATTACATTCCAACACTACAGTCGTCGTCTTCTCCGGCGACCTGGGTGCCCCCTATACGCCGCTCCTCCCCGACCCGGCGCCTCCTGAGCGGGCCGACATCCTGGTCCTCGAATCCACCTACGGCGATCGCCTTCACGAGGGGCGGGAACAACGGCGGGAGAAACTGCGGCAGGTCATCGTCCGGGCACTTGAAAACCGGGGGGCACTCCTCGTCCCGGCCTTCAGCATCGGCAGAACCCAGGAACTCCTCTACGAGATCGAATCGCTGATCACCGAACACCGGCATGACGAGGCCGCCGCGAACCTTCCCTGGGACGACCTGGAGATCATTGTCGACTCCCCTCTGGCGCTGCGCATCACCGACGTCTACGACCGGCTTCGCCACCTGTGGGATCAGGAAGCAACGGAAGTCGCCTCCCAGGGACGCCATCCCCTCTCCTTCGAGCAGATGACGGTCATCGAAGGCCACGCCGAGCACAAGGGGACGGTGGACTATCTCCGCAAGACCGCCCGTCCCTGCGTGGTCATCGCGGCCGGCGGCATGTGCGCCGGCGGCCGCATCGTCAACTATCTCAAGGCTCTCATGGGCGACCCACGCACCGACATCCTCTTCGTGGGCTATCAGGCCCACGGGACACCGGGGAGAGATATCCTTGAGGCGGCGAAAACGAGAATGGAACCCAGCAAACAGACCTTCATCGACCTGGATGGCGGCAGCTATCCCCTCCGGGCAGCAGTCCACAGCATCAGCGGCTACTCGGCCCACGCCGACCAGAGGGATCTGGTCAATTTCGTGCGCGGCATCCCCGTGGCGCCCCAATCCATCCGTCTGGTGCATGGCGAGGAAGAGGCGAGAAAGGCGTTGGCAGAAGCGTTAACGGAACGAGCTGGCGAAATCGTACGGTAGTGTAAACGGTAACTCCTTCACGATCTCACTCAATACCGGTACCGTACCTCTGCCTTGAAGAGCTGGTTGGTCCGGTCTTCCCCTGCCACCAGATCGACATTTTCCACCTTCTCAATGCCGTACAGAAGATTCATGTCCAGATCGCCATGGACTGGCAGAGACCAGGAAACGCGGCCGGCATGCTTTTTCTCGATGGCCTGCATGACGCCGTTCGGATCGAACCTGCCGGCAGCATCCACCGTCACCCTCCCCTCGTGGCCCCGGTCGGTACGGAAGAACTCCAGCGCAAGATTGTTTCGCACCGAAAACCAGTGGCTGTAGCGGAGATAGAACTCGATGACGGCCCCCCCCTGGGAGTGGCCAATGGGCATCCCCTTGTAGAGGTACCCCCCCGGGAAGGTGCTGTTGGTGTAGAGTATGTTGTTCCCCTTGAAGAACTCGAAGCGCAGGTCGTCCCTGCCGCTGGCGGTGAGGCGGGGGATGTAGACGCCCGCCACGTAGCTCTCCACGATGGGCCAGAACGAGGCTGAATCCTCGCCGGAGAACTCGCCGTAGAGTTCGGTATTGCGCAGCTTCGGCAGACGCAGACGCATCTCCACGCCGGCAAGATTGTTGGTATTGTCGGAGCTCGTGCCGCCGAAAATACCCCGCACGAAATCGCCGAAGCTGTTGTCCACCCCGGGTCCGGCGAACTGCTTCCCATAATTGATGCCAATCTCAAAGTTTTCCACAGGCTTCACCGACAGTTTCGCCCCGAGAAACCAGGGGCGGCGCTCCTCGCCGTCGGTCACGGTCGTATCGAAGCGGGAGCCGATGAAGGCATATTTAAGGGCACCGACATACTTCAGCAGAATCGGCTCGGGGCTCGAAAGCTTTACCAAGTCGAAATTCCGGGCATTGTTGGTCAGGGTCACTGCCCCCCGGCTTCCGAGCCCCAGCCAGTTGGCGTCGCGCCCCACCTCCAGTTCCGCCCCGCCGCCGCCGATTTTCAGGTATCCCTTGACGAGCTTCACCGTGGCTCCGTCCCCTTCCCTGCTGTAAGAAAGCTGCGGCTCCACCAGGGCAGACGCCACACTCCCCAAGGATGCCTCGGCGCTAAACCGCACCTCGACGTTGTGTCCGTCGCGGTAAACGATTCCCTCGTTGTTCTCCATGAGGGGCGTTCCCTCGGTGCCGTGCTGCTGCACGGGGGAAGGATAGGGGTTGGCAGGGCGAAGGCCCGAACCGATGCCGAACACCCCGTCGTCGCCCGGATCGTGAACCGGCCGCTCGTAGGAGCGGGGTTTTCCATCCAGGTACACATACCGGACCCGAGCGCTCGACATCGGGTTCACATCCACCGCCGGCGCCGTGTCAGGCTCACGGTAGAGGGCCGCCTCACGGGGGATCTTGCGGCGAAGCTCCGCCAGGATCGTCCGGGCAAAGGCCAGATCCCCCGAACCGCTCCCCGCCTCCATGTTCCATTCCGCCTCCAGCAGAAGCCGTGCGGCCTCCGCCCGGGAAAAGGGCTTGATCCCCGCCACGTCGGACCGCACCAGCCCGAAGCCTGCCAGTTTTTCAAGGTAGGAGTAGACAGGACTGTCGAGGGGGATATTGGGGGACGATAGGGCCAATGCGGTTGAGGCAAACAGCGTCAGGGCCAGGATTGCGAGACAGACTGCGCGAAGCGTCCTGGTGCCTGAAACCAACGATGAATTATGCTGAGACACAGGCAAACCCCTGTTCTTTAAATGCCTGTCTGGGAAAAGCCAGAAAGTCCGATCAACTCCTCCGCCAAATCCCAAATGCGTACCGGCGCCCCCATGGCCAGCTCGAAGGCCGATACTATCCCTTCTCCATCCGGACACCAAGCTTTTGTCCCCTTTTGACGCATGCAGCATCAAAGCTGAAAAAAGCATCAGCATGGCAACTGGACGCAAGATGCAGGGCATCGGCGAAGTCAAGCCCCCTGCCGTAGTAATCAAGCGCCTGCGACACCTCTTCCGGATTTTCCGCGACAACGTTAGGAAGCCCGAGGATATGGAGAAGCGCCGTCAGGATAGACGCAACCGGCAATTCATAGACGGCACGCAACACCCACTCCGTCTCCAGAAGGACGGTTTTGGGAATGAAGATGTCTTCTTTCCTTCCGAGAATATTGAGCGCTCGCCTTGCCTGGAGCGGATCGTCATTGGTCACGTAACGCACCAGGGTATTCGTATCGACAGCGATCACCTACTCTCCCCTTTCAGCCACTTACGCTTTACATCTTCGAGGACGCCCTGCTCCATTTCCGCCAGACTCTTGGCAGGTCCCCTGTAGCCCGCACAGCCGACGCCATCCTCAAGTTGAGTAGGAGGAAACGGTTTGCGCGGCCTGAGGAGGATGCCGTCGCCTACGCTCTCTACGACGAACTCCATGCCGGTCCGCCGAAGTTTGACACTTTTCAGGACACAACTGTCGCACAATCAGCAAGTTAGCTGATTTGGCCTCCGGTTTTTTACACTACAACGTCCTTAAGCCGGCTTGGAATCGGCTTGACTCCCAGCTTTTGCAGTAGCTCCTTCTGTTCTGCTGTCGGCCGTGTCGCCATGGTAACCGTCTTGCCGTTGACGTTGAGTTCTCCCGCCTTGATCTGTTGCAGTGATTGCAGGGTCTTTTGCACGGATACCGTCTGCAACCTGTTGCGCATCCACCGCTCAATCTGCAACGCCAGAACACAGATAAAAATGTGCGCCCGAATGCGCGGTTCAGTCCAGTGGTACACGGGTCGCAGCAGCAGGCTGCTTTTCAGTGTCCGCCATCCCCGCTCGATTTCCGCCAG
>CAJPFF010000236.1 GCA_905339345.1 Geobacteraceae bacterium
CGTTGCTCCGTGTTATTCCAAATATGTTCATCTCAATTCACCTCCGTCGCTGTTTCAGCGGCCGGCTGCACGGCGGGCTGCTTTTTGGCAAACAGTTTCGACACCATGACAAAGAAGAACGGAATGAAGATCAGGTCGATGAAGGTGGCCGAAAGGAGCCCCCCGGTGACGGCGGTGCCGATGGCATTCTGGGCTGCTGCCCCGGCCCCCGTGGTGAGTGCCAGCGGCAGAGTACCGAAGAAAAACGCCAGAGAGGTCATGATGACCGGCCGCAGCCGGATCTTGACTGCCGACAGGGTGGCTTCGACCAGTTCGTGCCCCTGATGCATCTGCTCCTTGATGAACTGGATGATCAGAATGGCGTTCTTGGTGGAAAGTCCCACGGTGGTCAGGAGGCCGATCTGGAGATAGACGTCGTTTGGCAGCACCCGTAGCGTCACCGCGGTAACCGCCCCCACCAGGCCCAGCGGCAGCATCAGCAGGTTCACGAAGGGGATCGTCCAGCTCTCGTAGAGGGCCGCCACCGCCAGGAACACCACCAGGAGCGAAATGGCGTAGAGGGCCGGGGCCTGGGCACCCGCCTGCCTTTCCTCGTAGGAGAGGCCGGTCCACTCGAAGCCGATGCCGGTCGGCAGCTGGGCCGCCATCTTCTCCATCTCCTCCATGGCCTCTCCGGTGCTCACCCCCGGCGCCGCCTGTCCCATGATCTCCATGGACGGGATGCCATTGTAGCGCTCCAGGCGGGGTGAGCCGTACTGCCAGTGGGCGGTGGCAAAGGCCGAGAACGGCACCATCTCACCCTTGTTGTTGCGCACATACCACGTGCCGATATCCTCGGGGACCATCCGGTATTTGGCATCGGCCTGGAGATAGACCTTCTTGACCCGGCCGTTCTCGATGAAATCGTTGACGTAGGAGCTGCCCCAGGCAGTGGAGAGCACGTTGTTGACATCCGCCAGGGATACTCCCAGGGCTCCCGCCCGCACATCGTCAATGTCCAGCTTGAACTGGGGCGAGTCATCCTGGCCGTTGGGGCGCACCGCGATCAGCTTGGGATTCTGCATGGCCATCCCCAGGAGCTGGTTGCGGGCCTCCATGAGCTTGTCATGGCCCAGGCCGCTGCGGTCCTGGAGCATGAAGTCAAAGCCGTTGGCCTGCCCCAACTCCACCACTGCCGGGGGTGAAAAGGCGAAGGCCATGCCGTCCTTGATCTTTGAGAAAACCCCCATGGCGCGGCCGGCAATGGCCGGCGCCCTCAGGTCGGGGGTCGGGCGCAGCTCCCAATCCTTCAGCTTGACAAAGGCAAGGCCCATGTTCTGGCCACGACCGGCAAAGCTGAACCCGGCCACGGTGATAATGGCCTCCACGGTCTTTTTTTCATTCTCAAGGAAATGATGCTCAAGCTCCTCGATCACCTTGATGGTCCGCTCCTTGGTGGCGCCGGCGGGGAGCTGCACCTGGCACACGAGGAACCCCTGATCCTCGTCGGGGAGGAAGGCCGTGGGGAGCCGCAGAAACAGAATGGCCATGGCCGCCACGATGGCGCCGTAGACCACCAGGTACCGGACCGGTTTGCCGAAGGAGCGGCCCACGATCCCTTCGTACTTTCCCCGCGCCCAGTCGAACCACTTGTTGAACCAGCGGAAGAACTGGCAGAACCAGCCGCACTCACCGGCCGTATGTCCCTTTTCGATCGGCTTGAGCAGGGTGGAGCAGAGGGCCGGGGTCAATATCAAGGCCACCAGCACCGAAAGGATCATGGCGGAGATGATGGTGATGGAGAACTGGCGGTAGATGACCCCGGTGGAGCCGCCGAAGAAGGCCATGGGGAGAAAGACCGCCGTGAGCACCGTGGCGATGCCCACCAGGGCGCTAGTGATCTGCCCCATGGACTTGATGGTGGCTTCACGGGGCGGCAGCCCCTCCTCGGACATGATCCGCTCCACGTTCTCGACCACGACGATGGCGTCGTCCACCAGCAGGCCGATGACGATGACCAGGGCAAACATGGTCAGGGTGTTGATGGAGAAGCCAGCCGCCGACAGCACCCCCATGGTCCCCAGAAGAACCACCGGCACAGCGATGGTGGGAATGAGGGTGGCCCGGATGTTCTGGAGGAAGAGGAACATGATGATGAAGACCAGGAACACCGCCTCGACCAGGGTCTTGACCACCTCCTTGATGGAGACCTTGACGAAGGGGGTGGTGTCGTAGGGATAGACCACCTTCATGCCGGCGGGAAGGTAGCGGGAAAGCTCCTCCATCTTGGTCTTGACCCGCTCCGCCGTATCCAGCGCGTTGGCGCCGGCCGCCAGCCGGAGCGCCATGCCGCCCAGGGGTTTCCCCTTGTAGCGGGCCTCGATTTCGTAATTCTCGGTGCCGATCCTGGATTGAGCCACATCCTTGAGTTTCACCGTTGAGCCGTCCGGGTTCGTGCGCAGGATGATGTCATTGAACTGCTCCGGGGTCTGGAGCAGGGTGCGGGCGGTGATGGTGGCGTTCAGCTGCTGCCCCTGGACGGAGGGGCTGCCGCCGAACTGGCCGGCCGATACCTGGGCGTTCTGGGCCTGTACCGCCGCAATCACATCGTTGACGGTGAGGCGGTAGTTGTTCAGCCTGGCAGGGTCCAGCCAGATCCGCATGGCGTTCTGGGAGCCGAAGACCGTGACCTCGCCGACTCCCTCGGTCCGGCTGATGATGTCCTGAACATTGGCCACCATGTAGTCCGTCAGGACATCCCGGCTTATGGAGCCGTCTTCCGACACCAGGCCGATGATCATCAGAAAGTTCCTGGTGGATTTGACCACCTGGATTCCCTGCCTCTGGACGATCTGGGGCAAGAGCGGCGTGGCAAGCTGCAGCTTGTTCTGCACCTGCACCTGGGCGATGTTCGGGTCGGTGCCGGCCTTGAAGGTCAGGTTGATGGCCACGGCCCCGGCCGAGTCGCTGGTGGAGGACATGTAGATCAGGTTGTCGATGCCGTTCAGCTTCTGCTCGATGACCTGGGTGACCGTATCCTGCACCGTCTGGGCAGAGGCGCCCGGATACATGGCGTTGATGGTGATCTGGGGCGGCGCGATCGGCGGGTACTGGGAGACCGGCAGGGTCTTGATCGCCAGGAGACCCGCCAGCATGACCATGATGGCAATTACCCAGGCAAAGATCGGGCGGTTGATGAAAAATTTGGCCATGGGGGCGCTCCTTTACTTAGTGGCTGCAGTGGGTTGCTGCGGGGCTGCGGCTGGTGCCGCCTCCGGCTTTGCTCCGAACTGCACCGCCTTTACGGTTGTGCCCGGCTTTGCCTTCTGGATCCCTTCGAGGATGACGCGGTCGCCCGCTTTCAGCCCGCTGCTCACCAGCCAGTTGTCGCCGACGGTCCGGGCGACCGTGATGGTCCGCGACTCCACCTTGTTCTCGGCTCCCACCACCAGGACCGTGGCTTCCCCCTTCGGATTGCGGGTAACGCCCCGCTGCGGAACCAGGATCGCCTGGTCGCTTACCCCTTCCTCCACGATGGCGCGCACGAACATGCCGGGGAGGAGGGTCTGTTTCGGGTTCGGGAAGACCGCCCGCAGGGTGATGGAGCCGGTGCTCTGGTCCACGGTGACTTCCGAGAACTTCATGGTTCCCGGCAGCGGATAGGCGCTGCCGTCCTCCAGCACGAGTTTCACCACGGCCTGGGCTGCCCCGTTGCTTTTCAGGAGGCCGCTGGCCAGGTTCTGCTTCAGCTTCAGCAGCTCGGCGCTGGACTGGGTGACATCCACATACATGGAGCTGAGCTGCTGGATGGTGGCTAGGGGAGCCGCCTGGCTGGCAGTCACCAGTGCCCCGTCGGTGACGGTGGAGCGGCCGATCCGGCCGGAGATGGGGGCAGTCACCTTGGTGTAGGCCAGGTTGATCCGGGCAGTATCCACCGCCGCCTTGGCAGAGGCGACATCGGCCTCGGCCTGCTTGAGCGAGGCGCTGGCGTCGTCGTAGTCCTGCTGGCTCACGGCCTTGATCTTCACCAGATCGCGGAAACGCTCCTCCTTGAGCCGGGCCGGAATGAGGTTGGCTTCGGCCCGGGCAAGGGCCGCCCTGGCGCTGGCATGGGCCGCCTGGTAGGTTGAGGGATCGATCTGGTACAGAACCTGACCCGCCTTCACGTCGGAACCCTCGGTGAAGAGGCGTTTCTGGACGATCCCCCCCACCTGCGGCCGTACTTCGGCAATCAGATGAGCTGAGGTGCGGCCGGGGAGTTCCGTCGTGAGCTCTACCCGCTGGGGCTGGACGGTCACCACCCCCACTTCGGGGGGGCCGCTCGGGGGCGGGGTGCCATTGGATTTCCTGCCGCACCCGGCCACCATCATCCCGGCAGCCAGAAGTCCCGCTACGGCCATCAGTCGTGTTCTGTACATTGCGTGCATGGACACCTCAATAATGTGAATAAATTTGCGGCACAACCGGCCGGTTACCTGTCTTTTCTCATGAAGGCGATGAGTGCTGTCAGCGTCCAGACCGCCATCATAATTACGATAAATAGTGTCATCAGCGTCATCCCTGTCAGCAGATTCGGCGCCTTGCCCCTGCAGCCCGTCGCATCACGAATGAATGTTCATTCTTTAAGATCAGAAAGCAGGCGCCTCGTCCGCTCTATCTCCTGACCGCGTCCCAGCAAGCCTCGATAGTTCGGGCAATAAGGTCATCGTCCAGTGTGACAAAACCGAGGATGTGGTCCCGCGCCACGGACAAAAGCGGACCGAAAGCCAGGGCGAAAAGTATGGCCAGGGGAACATCTTTCATGACCTGTTGGGCAATCCCTACCTCGAAAAGCTCACGAAAGACGAAGCGTTCTTCTATTTCCCCCAGGAGCCTGTCCCGGCGGAACTCAACACCGTAGGGGGAGTTATGAAACTGCTCCAGGTAGCGGAAATCGAGAGGGTTTTCAATGAAGTACCTGAGTAGCGCCGTCCCGAGATGAAGAAACCGCTCCCGGAACGCCTTTATCTCCGGGTATCCCTCCATGATGACGGGGTAGATCCGCCCCTCTATCTCACTATAAAGTTCGGTAATCAGTACGTCCTTGTTCTCGAAATAACGATAGATCGTCCCGGCGCCAACCCCTGCCCTCTCGGCGATCATTGCCATGGGGGCGCCGTGGAAGCCGTGCTCGGCGATGAGTTCAAGGGCTGCGCGGAAGATCTCGTCGCGCTTTTCTACTTTTGACACGAAATGCCTCACTCTTAATATGGAATGAACGTTCATTCCATATTAAATCCCGAAGCACTCTCCGTCCAGTTAAAATTTTGTTATTTTTTATTTTCCGGGCGGTACCGCCGCTTCGCACGGGACACGGGTCTGGCAGAGACCGCAGCCGGTGTGGGGAACACCGTAACGCTCTCCCACCTCCCGGGGTGCGGCGCCGTAGACGAACTCCCGGCAGCGGGCCTTGTCGTGGCCGGCAAAGGTGATGGCCCCCACGGGACAGCGGCCGATGCAGACGCCGCAGGTCCCCTCGCGGTGCCAGAGGCAGTTGTGGCGATGGTCAGGGGCGGTGCGGGGAGTGGCAGGAAGCGCCAGGTCGGTGATGACGCTCCCCACCCGGTGGGCGATTCCCCGCGCCGTGATGAGGCCGTCGGAGAGGCTGAAGGTGCCGAGCCCGGCGGCATAGGCGGCGTGGCGCTCGGACCAGGTGGAAGCGATGCCCACCGGGGTATCGGTGAACTCCTGCCAGGCGGGGGCGTACTGGGGGGCCACGGCCCGGTGGCCAAGCCCTTCCAAATACGCCGCCAGGTGCCGCCGGAGCGCGCCGTTCAGGGTTTCGCCATGGCTTCGGGTGAGGGACCACTTGAGGGAGGGCCAGTCGCTTTCCAGGCGGTTGCTCATCCGGGTCCCCTCCGTGACCGGCAGCACCCAGACGATCACCGTCGCCGCCCCCTCCAGGAGTTCGGCCGGCGTCAGGTGGAAGTCGCCGATGATTCGCTTGTACTCGCGGAACAGCGGGTCATTGGCCGCTGCGAAGCCCACAAGGGGTGCATCGAAGTAAGGGCCGCTGCCGTCGGGAAAGCAGTTACCGGGGCTTTCGGCCACAAAACGTCTGATCTCGGCAAGAATTGTTTCCACAATCTCCTCCTTCTTTAGACTGATGCAGGCGCAGGCCGCCGGTAGAGGGTGGTGAAAAGGAGCAGTGTCGCCAACCCCACCGCGCCATTCAGGAAAAAGCCCGTCTGAAAACCTCTCTGCTGGATTACCGGCCCCATGCCGGCCGCGCACACCATCATCCCGGCATAAACACTGGTATTGTAGCAGCCCATGGCGAGCCCCCGCTGCTCCCGGGGAACAACATCGGCGATCAGCGCGCAGACGGCGGTGAAGGCGACTCCCATGCTCACCCCCATCACCGCCGCAGCCCCCATGAGCGGGACCACGGACCGGCAGAGGCCGAAGGCGGCGAGCGCCAGGGCGAAGACGGCAAGCCCCCCCGTCACGAGGACACTCCGGTCGGCCACCCGGTCGCTCAGCTTCCCCGAGGGAAGGCGCGAGATGGCGTTAGCCAGGGCCTGGGCCGCGAAGACGAACCCCACATGTCCCGAATGCATCCCCTGGCTTCGGATATAGAGCGGCATGAAGGTGACGAACATGCCGAAACCAAAGCAGGTGCCGAGGGTTGCGATGAGACAGGCCATGAGCCGGCGGTTTCCCATGAGCCCCGCCAGGGCCGGCAGGATGGCGGGACGGACAGCGCCGCGGGCCTGGGCCGTGGAAGGCGCGGGGAGAAAGATGAGTGCCACGAAGAACATGGCGAAGATCAGCCCCCCCGCCACGAGAAAGACCGGCCGAAGCCCCAGTGCCGTGCCGAGGAAACCACCGGCGGCCGGGCCCAGGGTCATGCCGCCGTACAGGGCCATGGTGTACCAGCCGTAGGCCTGGCCCAGAACCTCCGGCGGGGTGACGTCGGCCACATACGACATGAGGGTTGGCGAGAAGGCGGACAGCCCGATGCCGAAGAGGAGGTATATCCCCGCCATCTGCAGCGGGCTGTTGCTCCAGTAGAGAAGAAACGACGAGGCGGCCAGGAGAAGCAGCCCCCCCAAGAGCGGGAGCCGGCGTCCCAACCGGTCGGAAACGAGCCCCGAGGGGATGGAGAGCGCCCCCGCCATCAGCATGAAGGCGCTGTTGATGAGCCCCACTTGCGCCGCATCGGCCCCCAGCGACGTGGCAAAGAGGGGGACGATCGGAATCCTCATGTAGGAGCCGAAGAAGCATACGAAGCTGATGGTACAGGCGATGATGAGCAGTTTTCCCGCCCGGTGTTCCCTCGATTCCATGGGCAACTATCCCTTCAGCCCCTTGGGCAAATTCACCATCATTTTCTCCTTGGCCAACTCATTTTTTTCAGCTCTCCCGCAGGTTGACCACGACACGTCCCGTGATCCCCCCGTGGAGAATGGCCTGGATCATCACCTCGAGTCCCGTCAGGGTGCACTCGGTCACCATATCGGCCAGGCGAGCGGGCTTCCAGCCGGCGGCCAGCCGCTGCCAGACCTCCTCGCGGGTATCCCGGGGGCACTGGACCGAATCGATCCCCAGGAGGCTCACCCCCCTCAGGATGAAGGGATAGACGTTCACCGGCAGCTCCGGCGAACCCACGAGCCCACAGCAGGTGACCGTGCCGCCGTACCTGGTGCTCTTCAGCACCGCCGCCAGGGTTGCACCGCCGACCACATCCACGGCCCCGGCCCAACGCTCGGCCAGGAGCGTTTTCTCCGCCCCGGCTACCACCTCGTCACGTCCGATCACAGCGACAGCGCCGAGCTCCTTGAGGAAATCCTCGTCGGCCTCCTTGCCGGTGGATGCCACAACCCGGTAGCCGGCGACGGCAAGGATCGAGACCGCGATGCTCCCCACCCCGCCGGTGGCGCCGGTGACAAGGATATCGCCATCGCCCGGCTTCACCCCGGCCCGCTCCAGCTTCAGCACCGACAGGGCCGCCGTGAACCCGGCGGTCCCCAGCGCCATCCCCTCCCGCAGGGTGAGCCCCTCCGGGAGCCTCACTGCCCAGGCCGACGGAATGCGGATGTACTGCCCCCAGCCGCCGTCGGTCTCCATCCCCAGGTCATAGCCGGTGACGATGACCTTTTCCCCCGGGGCGAAGGCGCCCCCCTCGCACGAAACAACCTCCCCTGCCGCATCAATTCCCGGTGTATGGGGAAACTGCCGCGTCACCCCTGGATGCCCCGTGGCAGAGAGGGCATCCTTGTAGTTAAGGGACGAGTAGTGGACCCGCACCACCAGGTCGCCGGTTGGCAGGTCGTCCATGCTCCGCTCCCGGATCTCCCGCACGAACTGCTTGTCGGGGGTCTTCTCCACCACCAGCGCCTTGAATTTCGTCACGTTTTCCATGCACACCCTCCTCGTCCAGCGAATTAGACTGGTCGTCTAGTAATCAAAAAAAATTCCCTACACTTTCCGGAGCACCGTCGCAAAAAGGGTTACGATAAAATCCCGCAGGGGCTGGGGCGATTTCATCACCTTGGCCCGGAGGACAGCCCCTTCCCAACCGGAGAGGATGAACCCCGCCACCACGGACAGATCAAGCTCCGGCGCCAGTTCCCCTGCCCCCTGGGCCTCCCGCAGGCAGGCGGCGTACCGCTCCTTCCACGAGCTGAGAATCTCTTCGAGCCGCGCCCGGAACCGCTCATTCTGATCGGCCAGTTCCTGCCCCAGGTTGCCGATGAGGCACCCCCTGGCGCACTGGTTCTGCTCCAGCCGCGCCAGACCGCTCTCCAGCAGGTTGCGGATCCGGTTCAGCGGCGTCACCTCCTCGTCGTTCAGGAAGGTATCGAGCCGCTGGTCGTAGCGCTCGGCAAAGTGGTCGATCACCGCCAGGCCGAACTCTTCCTTGCTCTTGAAATAATAGTAGAAGGAGCCCTTGGGGACCCCCGCTTCCCGGAGTATAGCGTCGATTCCGGTAGCGTTGAATCCCTGGCGGCCGATGAGGTCGGTGCCGATGCGGATTATCGTTGCGCAGGTTTCGTTCTTGTCCATGGGAGGAATTATTAGACCGGTCGTCTACAAAGTCAAGCATCTTTTCGCAAGCGTAACAGTTCGCCCCGTTTACAGGCATAACAGTTGAGCACCATCGCAATCTGTAACGGTAACAATTATTATTTTGTGCAACTGTTATTTTTGAGCGGGATCGGAGATACTGTATCCATCACAGTCCGTCCGCCAACGGCAAGGGGGCGGAGAGGAGAGATCACCATGGAACTGCGTCTGCCCAGGAACGAAACGGTAGCCATCGAGGGGAGCCCCCAGGGGCTCGTGCTCTGTTGCCGGGAGGGGATTGTCTGGCTCACTCAGGAGGGGGATGACCGCGACCGGTTCCTGAAGCCGGGGGAGATGTTCTGCTTTGCCCACGGCGGCAAGGCGGTGCTGGAGGGGTATCGGGACGCCCTGGTCACCATCGCCAGGGGGAAGCGCGGCGCATCCACCGCCCCGGCGGGGCAAAGAGAGGCATCACCGGACTTTGAAGCCGGCATTCGTCTCGTGTATCATGGGGGCGACCAGTGAAGGAAATAACCATCTCTCCCCTGACGACACCCCTCCAGGAGACAGCAATGCCCGGAACGCCGGACCACGCAGCGCGGGAGGCCCGCGCGGGAGTAACCTACGGTCTCGCGGCCTACCTCCTCTGGGGGTTCTTCCCCATCTACTTCAAGGCCCTGGCAGGGGTGGCGCCCCTGGAGGTCCTCTCCCACCGGATCGCCTGGTCGGTGGCGACCCTTGCCCTTATCCTGACCGTGGCCCGGCGGTGGGAGGGGGTCCGGACGGCCTTCAGCCAGCCGCGCACCCTCATGACCCTCTGCGCCACCACGCTCCTCATCGCCGTCAACTGGCTGGTGTTCATCTATGCCGTCGGCGCCGGCAAGGTGCTCCAGTCGAGCCTCGGC
This sequence comes from Geobacteraceae bacterium, assembly GCA_905339345.1. Lineage (GTDB taxonomy): Bacteria > Desulfobacterota > Desulfuromonadia > Geobacterales > Geobacteraceae > Geobacter. The sequence goes on from CAJPFF010000236.1 coordinate 9,933, forward strand.
TACTTCATCAACCCGCTGGTCTCTGCGTTACTCGGCGTCGTGTTCCTGCGGGAGCGCCTGAGCCCCAAGCAGAAGACAAGCTTCGTTCTGGCCGCCGCCGGCGTGGTCCTCCTGACGGTCAGCCACGGCGAACTCCCCTGGATCGCCCTCTCCCTCGCCGTCTCCTTCGGTCTCTACGGCCTCCTGCGCAAGCAGGCCCCCGTGGACTCCCTGGCAGGGCTCACCGTGGAAACCCTCCTCCTCTTCCCCCTGGCCGTGGGCTATCTCGGCTGGCTGGCCCATGGCGGCAGGAGCGCCTTCGTCTCGGGACCGGCGCACCTCACCGTGCTCCTGGCCTGCGCCGGGGTCATCACCTCCGTTCCCCTCATCTGGTTCGCGGCGGCCGCCAAGCGGCTTCGGCTCGCCACCGTGGGGCTCATGCAGTACGTGGTGCCGACGCTCCACTTCCTTCTGGCGGTCTTCGCCTTCGGCGAACCCTTCACCGGCGCCCACCTGGCGAGCTTCGCCCTCATCTGGGCCGGGCTTTTCCTCTATACCTGGGACGCGGCGAGGCTGATGCTCGGGGCTAGAACTTGACCCTGAACCCCATCAGCGCATTGTGACTCTCGAGCTTCATCCTGGTTGACGTCACCGGGCCTTCGTCGAAGGTGGCCTCTGAGGTGCCGAAGTAACGGTACCCCAGGTCGAGGGAGAGGATCGGGTTGAGAGCTATCTCCACCCCGGCCCCCACCTGGTAAGCGAAAACGGTGTCGTCACCCTCGTCGTAGAGAATGACACGATCACCTCCGCTGTTAATTCCCGTGGTATCGTTCAAATTCAGCACGGCAAAGCCGATGCCGCCCCCCACGTAGGGGGTGATGGGGGTATCGTTGTGCAGGTCGAAAAAGGCATTGGCCATGAACGCCAGCGTCCCGACATCACCGTCCACGCTGCGGAATCGCTCATTGTTTAAAGTGTCGGTGATCGCCCCGATCTCCCCGTGCCGGTAAGAAATCTCCCCCTCCAGACGGAACAACCCGTAATCGTACCCGGCGGTTCCTCCCGCGGCGATACCGGGGTCGAACTCCACCCGGTCGTCGAACTCCTCATTAATGACGAAATCGGTGCTGGAGACGTCGGCGTCCCGGGGGAAGTTCACCCCGAGAAATCCGGAAAAATACCCCCCCGGCCGTGCGGGCGCAGCCTGGCTCATGGATGGAATCCCCCAGATGGCGACGGCGGCAAGGGCTATTAAAATTCGTTTCATGGTGATCCTCCTTGGATAGTGATGCCCGTTCTTAATCGAGTATAACGCACCTGGAGGTCTGCGGTTTACTTCTGGAGCAAAATGTAACCCGCCCCTTTCAGACGACCTTTCCCGCCAGCCAGTAGCAGAACATCCCCGCCACCACCGTGAGACCGAGGGAACGGCTTTTGAGGGCGACGACAAAGGTAGGGAGCGCGGCGATCAGCTCCGGGCGTCCCAGTTCGAACGCACGGGTCTCGCCGGCAAAAAGGCCGGGGGCAAGGAGGGCGCCGAGGATCGCGGCCGGGATCAGGTCGAGCCAGTCGGCCAGCCACGGGGGAATCCGGCGGTTGGAGAGTGCAACGAGGGGGAGCATGCGGGGGAGGTAGGTGGCGAACGCCATGCCGGCGATGATGGCGAGGTAGATCCGGAAATCCATCACAGCGCCCCCCTGGCGGCGCGGCTCCGGCGCATGGCATAGCCCGCCGTGGCTGCGGTCACCGCGGCGATGACGATATGGGAATTGCCTGGGATAGTCACGTAAAGGGCCGTGGCCACAAGCCCCGAAAAGGCGGCGACGATGGCATAGAACCGGCTCCGCAACTGGAAGACGAGAAGGCAGATGAACATGGCGGTGAGGGCGTAGTCGATACCAAAGGCCCCGGCGGGGATGAACTCTCCCACCCAGGCCCCGGCCACGGTGCTCACGATCCAGGTGAGGTTGGCCGCGTGGTTCACCACCAGTGCCCGCCACCGGTCCCAGCCGCCGGCGCGGAACTTCGCCATGTTGACTGCGAAGCTCTCGTCGGTGACCCCATAGGCGAACAGGGCCAGGAACCGGCGGCTAACCCCCTTCAGGGGCAACGCCAGGGCCGAGCTCATGAGGGCGTGCCGCAGGTTCACCATGAAAGTGGTTGCCACGATGGCCACCAGGGCGGCCCCGGACTTGATCATCGCCACAGCGATGAATTGGGAGCCGCCGGCAAAGACCAGCGTCGACATGAGCGCCGTCTCCAGGGGGCCGAGCCCCGCCTTCTGGGCCAGCACACCGAGGGCAAGGCCGATGGGGATATACCCCAGGCAGATGGGCCAGGCGGTGCCAAGGCCGTCCCGCAGGATTCCCCTGTTTCGTTCAGCTGTTCGGTCTGCCATCAACCCGCCAATGCTGTAAACCGGTCAGAGGATTCGATCGCTTATGCCTTCTTGACAAATTCCGATTTCAACTGCATGGCGCCAATGCCGTCAATCTTGCAGTCAATATCATGGTCCCCTTCGACGAGGCGGATGTTCCTGGCCTTGGTTCCCACCTTCACCACCGCAGATGAGCCCTTTATCTTCAGGTCTTTGATTACGGTAACCGTGTCCCCGTCATTGAGCACATTCCCATAGGCATCACGCACCACACGGTTGTTATCCGCGCTCTCCGCTGCCGCATCTTTCCCCCATTCATGGGCGCATTCCGGACAGACATACATGGTTCCGTCCTCGTACGTGTATTCTGAACTGCATTTCGGACAGTTAGGTAAAGTGCTCATGGTGCATCCTTTCGTGATTGGTTGAGGGACATAGTGGGGTCCGGCTTCCAGGATGTCAAGTCGCTTCCTGCGCAGTTTTCCCCTTCAATTCCATACCGCTCTGCTCTTTTTACAGGAAATGGAATTTTCTCTTCAGTGACGGCGCAACCTGCCGATAAGAATAAAATAAAACCATTCTAATCAATAAAAGTCGGAGGAGGCCATGGGCTTTTTACTGAATCTCTATCTTCACCTGACGATCCGCACGCGGATTCTCCTGCTCTGCGTCTGCTACAGCTTCTGCATCATCATGGCCGTCGTGGCGGGGCGCATGTTATCGACGGCACAGGCCATCGCATCCACGACCGTTTTCGTGCTGCTCGGGATCGTGTTCAGCGCCCTGCTCTACTGGACGCTCAACGATGCGCTCAATCGCATCGTGGGCTACCTGGCCACATTGACCGACGGAGACCTGACGCATCCGATTGCACCCAAGCGCAACAATGAAATCAGCAGCATCATCCGCTCCATCGGCAACCTTCAGACAACCATCCGCGCGATCATCGCCCAGATATCGCAGACGTCGGAAGAAGTTGCCATGGCGTCGCGGCAGCTTCAGGCCAACGCCGACCAGATTGCCACGGGGACGGACACTGTCGCCTCCCAGACCAATACGGTAGCCGTGGCCAGTGAAGAGATGGCCGCCACGTCAGGCGACATCGCCACCAGTTGCATGAGCGCCGCGGAAAACTCCAGCCGGGCCAGCAACGCCGCCCGGTCGGGGGCCGACGTTGTCCGTCAATCCACCGATTGCATGGAGCGTATCGCCAGCCGGGTCAAGGTTGCAGCCAAAACCGTCGAGGAACTGGGCTCACAGTCCGACCAGATCGGACAGATCATTGGGACAATCCGGGACATTGCCGATCAGACGAACCTGCTGGCCCTGAACGCCGCCATCGAAGCCGCCCGGGCAGGGGAGCAGGGGCGAGGATTCGCCGTCGTGGCCGACGAAGTCCGGGCCCTCGCGGAGCGCACCACCCGCGCCACCCGCGAAACCGGCGAGATGATCAAGGCCATTCAGAATGAGACGCGGGGGGCCGTTTCGGCAATCGATGAGGGGGTAGCAGAGGTCGAGAAGGGAGCCGAATACTCGGACAAGTCGGGCCAGTCCCTGGAACAGATCCTCCAGCAGATCAACGACGTCACCATGCAGATCAACCAGATCGCCACCGCCGCCGAGCAGCAGACCGCCACGACCGGAGAGATATCCTCCAACATCCAGCAGATTACCGCCATAGTCCAGCAGACTGCCCAGGGGGCCACGGAAACAGCCACTGCGGCGGCCACGCTTTCACGGCAGTCAGAGGAGCTTCAGCGCCTGGTCGGGCAGTTCAGGCTGTGATTTTTTCGCTAACTGGCAGTGCCTGTCGGGGAAAATCTCCATCCAAATCTACCAAAATTGAATTGACGGCACCTAAATTCGGGTGGTATTCTTACTCCTCGCAAAAACCAACGCTATCCTCTCATCTATTCTCTCCTCTATCCTCAGATAATAATCGACTAACGACCTTATTCTTCGGGAAGGCATAAACAGCTGGGGCGCCAGAGAATCGCGACATGAAATTCGCCGTCAATACCATACAGTGGAACCTTGACCACGAAGTGGACGACACGACCGAGATGGAGCTTTTCTCGAGCTTTGACCGTGTCTTTGAGATGGACGGGGAGATCGTCTCGGGAGGCCAGTTCTGCGAGACAATCAGAGTAGTTGCCGGCGGCCGCGACTATTACGTCAAACGCTATCGAGCGCAGGGCAAGCACCGGTGGAAGGCCTTAGGCCGGAGCAGACCCATCACCGAATACCGCAACCTTACCTACTTCTCACGGATGGACATTCCAGTGCCACGGATTGTCGGGTACGGAAGCCAGAGCATGCTGGGATTGTTTCGCCGGGGCGCAATCATCACCGAAGGGGTCCCCCAGGCGACCGACCTTCAGACTCTGATTCGCACGCAATCCGCTCTGTTCCACAACCGACCATGGCTGCTTCAGGTACTGCGATCGCTGGCTGACTACGTGCGACGCATCCACGAGGATGGCTTCACTCATGGAGATCTGAAGTGGCGGAATATCCTGGCCACTACGACGGAAACACCCCGCGTCTTCTTTATTGACTGTCCAAGCGGCAGCCGCAAGCTGCCTCTAAGGCATAGGCATTTTCTCGTAAAGGATCTTGCGAGCCTGGATCGATTGGCGGCCCAGCACCTCTCTCGAACAACACGTCTGCGTTTCTACCTCTGGTACCGCAACCAGACTCACCTGACGAACAAAGACAAAGAACTGATTGCCAAAGTACTATCTATTGGAGGATGACCTACTTGAACAGCGATAAACCTGTGGCCGACGAAACCAAAACCACTCAATCCATGAATGACCACCCCCTTGCTTCCCTTCTGCCACTGCTTGCCTGCCCCGAATGCCGGGGGGATCTGGCCCGCCAGGGAGCCGGACTAACCTGTCAGATGTGCTCGCGCAGCTATGAGGTAGCTGATGGGATCCCCTTGCTGGCCCAAGCAGGTTCAAGTGAGCTGTGGGGCGTCGAATCCGACAGTCAGTCAAGCACTGCCTATCAGGAGCAATTTCTGGATGTGAGTATCGGGGAACGGTATCAACAGAGGTATGAACGCCGGTGGACCAAGCGCTGCGTGACGCGTCGGGAGATTAGCCGTATCGAACAGTTACTGGTATCCCAGCCCCGCTGCCACCGACTGCTCGACATCCCCTGTGGCGGCGGTCGGGTCAGTGGTCCATTGGCGAAAGCAACCGACCTTCTTCTCCAGGCCGACCTCAGCCTGAGCCAGGTTCTTACGGCACGGCAGACAATGGGTTCACAGGGGAATTTTGCCTGGTTTACGGCTTCCGCGTTCTTGATCCCTCTGAAGCAAGGCACCGTTGATGGCATCCTCTGCAACCGACTGACACATCACCTTTCAGGCGTTGAACAGGAGCGTCTGATCGGCGAGCTCCTTCGCGTATCGAAGCGCTTCGTAATCCTGTCCTACTACGATCACGATTCATTCAAGAGTCGCGGGCGCCGCCTCCGCGGCAAAAATCCCGGGCACACCCTCCGACGCTCGGACCTTGACACAATGGCGAAGCGTCACGGGGCGTCCGTCGCGATGGATGTACCTCTTTGGTTCGAAGGCTCCCGCCTTCGCTATGCCCTCCTTCTAAAGAACCTCGACTGATCAATCTACGGAACGGCAGTGACGCCGGTTCAATTCCGGCAGCTGCCCCACGCGGGCCCATTCAAATCACAGCCTTCTGCCATGCTTCGATCACGCGGTTGCGCAGAGGAACGCTCCCCTCTTCCCGGTCCAGGTCCTTGAGGAAGCGATCCAAATCCTTTCGCGCGCGTGGGAAATTACAGCCGCCAGAAGCAGTGCTACCGTCAAGGTCGACCAAGCGGACGGTTTCCAAAGTTGGCTCGTTTGTCACCATGATGTTGTTCCATTTCAAATCACCGTGGAGCATCCCAACCCGGTGCATCGTGCCCAGCAGGGTACCGAAGAACTCTCCGAAACGAACCTTCTCCGTGTCAGTCAGTTGCTTCCAGCGTTCCAGCAGGGAGACGGCGTTCTCGACAAACTCCATGAGGATGTAGGAGCGCCCCAAAAGCCGAAAACGACGCTCCTCGAGACATAGAAGGGGTTCAGGAACGGGGATGCCGCGAACAAGGTACTGCCAGGTGGCCAGCCAGGTGCGCACAGCTCTGGAGCGGCGGAAGGCGTTGCCGATACGGTAACCCCAGCCTCGGCAATTGTAACGCTTAAGCACATACCTGACGCCGGCAATCTCCACCACTCCGACATGGGAGCGGCTGCCGGGCTTGAGAATGTGAGAATGATCGAAGGCCTGGTCAGGGTCGGGGAGCAAGAACGCCAGAGCGGCCTCGGCGGCGGGGGTACGCTGCCGCAGGATTAGAAGGCCTTGGCGCTCTTCCCGAACGAATCTGGCATTGTTGCCAAGTGCCTGCCGCGCCTCCCGGTGCCAATTGCGGACGTCAGAATCTATACGTAATCTCACTGGCGATCCTGTTTATCTCTCTGTCATCACCGGCGATATTCCCCAGGTTTTTGACCCTTCCATACTCATACGATGCCTTCAGCTCTAACTCCTTCGTCAGTCTTATCCCGGCATTCAAACCGAACTCATCTTTTTTCTCCCGGACACTCCCGGAAAGGTTGTGCTCCTCCCGGTCATAAAAAAGGGAAATCCGCCCGGATCGTTCCGGAATAAGATACGATGCCTCGACAAAGACGTCCCGCGAATCGGTCCCCATGTGATGGCCGATGATTCTTCCTTTGTAGGTATAGCCCTGCCCGTAAATGTGGTGGTTATACCAGACGTTCGGGGATCCGCTTACGTGGTTGGTGGCGAATTCGGCGCGCAGGTCGACCCGCTCAAGGCCCGCCACTCTCGGCAGATAGATCCCGGCCAGGTAAGCCCACTTGTATGGCAGGCCCCCGGCCTCATCCTCACCTGCTGCCTCCATGTACATTTGGACTGGCTGCCAGGGGAAGGGAAGGGTCAGTTTTACATCATATCCCGCCCGCTGATCTCCCGATTCGCTCGGGTCGTTTTCCCCTTCTCCGCTAAAGCTCTTCAGCCATGTCTCCAGGTCCGCCCGCCGTCCCTCTCCACCCAGGAGGGCGGTCCTCCCCAGCCCGATCTCAAGGAAGGGGTGGGGTTTCAGGGTGAGGCGCATCCCCCACAAATACGGCTCAGAAACGGGTACCCTCCCCGCCACTCCCTTCGGATTATCCTCCAGTTGGGAGACGAAGAAGGCAAATTGAACTGGGCCAAGATACTCGAACACCCAAGGAAGAAGGACGGGCTGCGGATTGGTGAGCTTCACCATCTTCAGCGGTTCCGGGTGGTTAGAGAGAAGAAGCGATCCGTGATACCCCGGGCCCCACCACTGCGAATCCTTGCCAGCAATCAGATCCAGCCCCAGTGCGTGGAGAACCCCGTAGGCTTTGAGTGCGATGAGTTCCGTAGTGTCATCTGAATACCTGAATTCTGGATTAAGATAGAGGGCGAGCCAATCGAATTCTGCCCGCGACGCAAAACCGAGTCGTACATTGGCCCCTTTTTCGAACCGGTCACCATCGTTGTTGTAGTCCAGAACCTGAATATCCGAATCGGAGTATGAAAATTTGCCATAGATGTTATCTGCTGGTTTAACGAATTGCTTATCGTCAAGATCGTCCCTGAACCTCTCTTTCAATGTATCGATCAGAGGTTGAACCACCTCGCTTTTTCTTCCGGAATAGCCCTCGGCTTCCTGCAGGAGACGAGTAATTTCCTTGCGGCTCAGGGGTTTTGTCGTCAGTGCCCCACTCTTCAAAATTCCTTCCGCCTCCAGGCGGGAAAGGGTGTAATAAATATCATCACCAACATCGACATAGGTTGAAGCCAGAGCGGATGGAACAATGGCTACTATGGCGAAGGTGATTATTGCATATCTCAAAAGCATTATCGTTTCTCCTTCTGTAGGATTTACACGCGAAAAAATACATCAGAGTATACCCATAACATTAATTAATTCAAGCAGGGAAGAGTGCTTGGGGGACATGAGGAATTTCGGGTAGGAGTCCTCCTCCTTCCGATGATGCCCTGACCATGAACGGGACAATAGCCGTTGTCAAGAGCTGCGTCGCTCCCTTCTCACGGGGAAATGCCGGGATTGCCTTTCCAGCCATCACCCTATACACTTGTCCACTGACACCGCCATGGTATCAGAAGCAATCACCCGGAACAGGACAAAGATGGCAATTTACCCCCCCCTCCACGCCTCAACAACCCCCTCCCGGCAAATCCCCCTCTGGCCGCTCCTCATCCGGCAGGGGCTGGTGGCTGCAGTGCTCCTCTGGCTTCTGTTCGGAGGCGCGGCCCCCCTCCGTGCCGAGGAACCGGTGGAAGTGGTGGTGGAAGGGGTGGAGGGAGAGGCTCTGCAAAACGTGGAGAAGGCCCTCGCCCTTCCCCACGGCCTCGTGCGGGACGGGAAGATCGACAGCCAGTGGCTGGAGCGCTTCGCGGGCCAAGCCCAGGAGCGGGTGAAGGGGGCCCTGGAGCCTTACGGCTACTACCGGGCGCGGGTCACCACTTCCCTGGAGGAACCCGCCGAAGGGAACTACCTCCTCAGGGCCACCATCGACCCCGGCAAGCCCGTGACGATTGCCGAGGTGCAGGTGACCCTGACCGGCGCAGGGGACACCAACACGACCCTGACGGAGCTTGCCGGCCAATTCCCGCTCCAGACCGGCAACATCCTCATCCAGCCTGACTACGAGGAGGCCAAGGGGGTCCTCCGGTCCAAGGCCCAGGCCCTCGGTTACCTGGACGCAGATTTCACAACCCGCGAGATCCGCATTAACCCCGACCGGACCGAGGCCCGCATCAGGCTCGTCCTCGACACGGGTCCCCTCTACCGCTTCGGCGATGTCACCATCACCGGGGCGCCCCTCTATCCCGACTCCTTTCTCCGTCGCCACGTCACCATCACCCCGGGCCGCCCCTTCTCCTACTCAAAGATGGGCGAAACCCAGCTCAACTTCGCCAACACCGAGCGTTTCACCGAGGTGATCATCACCCCCGATCGGGAGCGGGCCCTCGACAACCGGGTGCCGGTGACCATCACCCTCAAGCCCGGCAAGACCCAGCGACTGCGGCCGGGGATCGGCTACGGCACCGACACCGGGGTACGGGGCTCCCTCACCTATCGCCACCTGAACGTCCTGGACCTGGGCCACGAGTTCCACTCCCAACTCTACCTCTCGGAGCGCCTCCAGGGGATCGCTGCCAGCTATGTGATCCCCTCCCCCCGGGACACCAGGACCTACTCCGCGCTGCAGCTCAACCTCCAGCGGGAGGATGTGAGCACCTACGTCAGCCGCCTGGTGGCCCTTGAAGGAAGCGTGAACCGGAGCATGGGGAGGGGAAAGCTCGGCACCGCCTTCCTGAGGGTCCATCAGGAGAGCTTCACCGTGGGCGACGAAGACTCCAGCTCCCTACTGGTCCTCCCCGGCCTTCGCTACTCAGAGCACCGTTTCGACAATCTGGTCCGCCCCACCCGGGGGTACCGCTTCATGGTGGAGGGAAGCGGCACCCACCAGCTTCTGGGGTCCGATACGGGGCTCATCCAGCTGCGGGCCGAGGGGAGTGCCATCGTTCCGCTCCCCTGGCGCCTCTCCCTCCTCACCCGGGTCGCCGGAGGCCTCACCTTCCTCAACGATCCCCTGGCAGATCTGCCGGTGTCGCTGCGGTTCTTCGCCGGTGGCGACCGGAGCGTGAGGGGCTATTCCTACAAATCCCTCGGCCCCCGGGACGACTCGGGGGATGTGGTCGGTGGCCGGAACCTTCTGGAGGGGAGCGTGGAACTCCGGCGAGCCCTCTTCACCAACTGGGGGGTTTCTCTCTTCTACGACGCGGGGAACGCCTTCAACGACCTGGCAAAAATCCACCTCTACCAGGGCGCGGGGTTCGGCATCCACTACTATACCCTGGTGGGAGCCATCAACCTCTACGTGGCCCGGCAGATCAACGAGGACGATCCGGCAATCCGCGTCCACCTCACCATAGGGTTTGAGCTGTGAAACGGGCCATTGCCTATCTTCTCATGATTCTGCTCCTGGCCGCCGTGGTCGCCGGGGTCGTCGCCGGCCGCTGGCTCCTGGGGACGCCGGAGGGGGCCCGTCGGCTCCTGTCGGCAGTGTCGCGCTTCACCCCCCTCACGATCACCGCACATACGGTTGAGGGGAGCGCGGGGAGGGATCTGCGCCTCGGGGGAGTGCGCCTGGCATGGCCCAAGGGGTATCTGGAGGCGGAACGGCTCCGGCTCCGGTGGCAGCCCCTTCTCCTCCTCTCCGGAATCGTGGCGGTGGCGGAGCTCTCCCTGGACCGGGTCATGATCCAGGACAACGCCCCCCCGAGCATCACCGCCCCGGACCTTGCCTGGCCCACCGTCACCGGCATCGCGGCCCGCATCGACGGCTACGTGGACACCCTGGGGATCACTGGGCTCCGCTACCGGAGCCGGACAGGGCCGATCCAGGATCTGGGGAACCTGTCCGCCATAGTCACCTGGCACGACCGGACCCTTACGGTCGGCAGACTATCCGTAAAAAGCCCGACCGGCACCATAACCGGCCACGTGGTGGCGGGCTTCGAACGGCCGGTCATCCGGGCCGACCTCACCGCTGCCATGGCTGACGCGGTCGCCGGGTTCCATCACTTCACCCTGGCGACACGGCTGACGCCGGCCCGCTCCCCCGAGCAGATGGCGGGCCCCCTCTCCCTCACCGCCTCAGGGGGGGCAAAGCGGTCCGCAACGCTGACAGGAGAGGTGGGAATGACCCGCACGGGGTTCACCCTCCGCGCTGTCCGCCTCGCCGAAGCGGGGAGACGCGGCACCGTCACCGCCGATGGAACCATCACCCTCACGGCCGGCGACCCCGTGGCAGACCTGCGGGCCAGACTCGACTCCCTCGACCTGGCCCCGGAGACGGGGACCGCCACGAACCTCTCCGGCACCGTGGCCCTCGCCGGAACCTGGCGGGACTACCGGGGGCACTTCGACCTGGCCAATACCGGCAAAGGGTGGCGGGCCGCTCGGCTGGCGGCCACCCTGGCAGGTACCGACAGGGGAATGGCGCTCTCCTCCCTGGCCGGGGACCTCCTGGGGGGGCGAGTGAACGGGGCACTGAACCTCGGGTGGAGCAAAGGGTTCGCCCTTGCCGGCTCCCTGCAGGGGCGAGGCCTCGACCCGGGGCGGATCACCCCCGACTGGAACGGCGCGGTGAACCTGGACCTCACCGGGGACGCCCGCTGGACCGGCACCCTTCTTCCCACGGGGGGGGTGAATCTCACCCTGCGGGAGAGCCGCCTGCGGGGGCACCCCCTCACCGGCGCCCTGGACGCCCGCTCCGACGGCAACGACCTGCAGATCAACCAGCTGGCCCTCCACGGCAGGGGGTTCGACCTGGACGCCCACGGTGCGCTCCGGGAGCGGATCGGCTTCAAAGCCGCCATCACCGACCTGGGGGGGCTCATCCCTGACACCCGCGGACGCCTCGCACTCGAAGGATGGACCCGCTACCACAATGACCGGCTGGGCGGCAGCATCGCGGGCACCGGAAAGGAGCTGGGCACCGGCGACACGGCCATTGCCTCCACGGAGTTCACGGCAAGCCTCGCCAATGATGCAACGGGGACCCTCAACGCCCGCGTCCGCCTGGCGGGGGTCGCCGCCGGACAGTTCCGGGCCGACACCGCCACC
>CAJPFF010000237.1 GCA_905339345.1 Geobacteraceae bacterium
TAGAAGGGAACCGCGTAGGCATAGTCACCCTTGCCGATGATCTCTTCCTTCTTCACGCCGCTAATCTCCTCGAGGGCACGATTCCACGCAACCACCTTCCGGTCGCGATCGACGACAAACGTGGCATCGGGAAGAAACTCGATGATTTCCTGCAATCTCCTGTTCTGCTCGCTTATCTCCTGCTTACGCCTCATGGCTTCGTCCAGACGCGTCTGAAGCACGAGATGTGTCATGTTGAGGCGGACAACGAAGAACGCGCCACCCAGGACAGCTGCCGCCAGGACTCCCATCCCCACGAAAAACTGCCATGGGGCTACTCGCCCCAGGACGTCGGCCGCGGGAACTATGCTGAACAACAGGAAGGGTGTGTTTTTTACCGGGACATTGAGGACGATCACCCTCTCCCGCCTACCGCCGGCTGCGTTGACGGTGAACTCCCGGGGTGTTCCGCCGGGAACTGACAGGTAATCGTGCGGCAGATGCGTCGTATCCGTCAGCAGGCAGTCTTTCCCATCCCTGGTGACCAGACAGGTTCTATGGGTTTTCGATATTTCCGGAGGCAGCCGCCGGGGGATTGTGCCAGGTGACAGCCACGCCAGAATCTGCCCCTCATGAACACCTTTCAACCGGTAGGGCATGGAAACCATCAGCGCCTTTCCGTCTTCAACGACCATGACGGCGCCGGTCCGAGGCTCAGGGGCCAGGAATCGTTTCCAGCTCGTGCCGGCAGCGAGCGAATACGCAGGGGAGGCGGTATCGACGAGGAGCGTGCCGTGGGAGTCGATCAGGGCTATGCGGGCATAGACCGCTTCGCCACTGATTCGTTTGCGCTGGATCAGATCGAGAAACCGCTCCTTGATCGGCGGCAAGCTGAGGTTCAGGCCGTACTCCATGCTCATGCCGAGAGCCTTGCTCTCGAAGAAAACCGCGACCTCCCTCGTTAGTGCCAGGTTGGCCAGGTCATCCTGCCGTTCGGAGAAAAAATAGCTGAGGTTATCGGCACTCCGGTCGGTCTCATTCTTCAGGTATTCAAGCATCGTCTGCCGCGTGGCCATCTCCGAGCGGTAGTTCGTAATAATGAGAATACAGACATAGGCGACGAGCAGCATCCCGACCACGAGCGTTGCCCGGTTGTTCCGTACGGCCCGCTGCTTTAGTTGCACCAGCTCAGATTTTTCCTGCGCCGGTTCCGGCTCGAAATTCATCGTGCGCGTCCTTGGCGGTCCTTTTTGCCTGCACCATGGAAAAATTCCGGGAAGTACCCGGGGGCGAAGGGGTAGTATTTTCGGACGAGCCGATCATAGGTCCCGTCTTTTCTGCATTGCTCCAGGAACCGGTTGAAGGCAGCGCGCAGAAGCGGCGACTCCTTTCTGAACGCCGCACTCATCTCCTGTACGCCGCTTATGGGGCCGATCACCTTGATCTTCCCCGGCCATTTCTGGAGGGCCACGAGAACATCGGGGACATCAAGGAGCGACATCTCGGCCTCCCCCTTGATGATGGCGGGAGCAAGTTCGTCAGGTGCCCCCACCTTGGGGATGCTGATGACGGCGCCGGTCTCTTCAATGCCGTAGAGAGCCGGATCAAGGCAGGAACCGGGCGCGCAAAACAGGGTACGGCCCCGAAGAAGCTTTTTCACGCGCCCGATGTCCCGGGAGAGGGAGCCGCTCGGCCGAATCGGCCGGACGGGAGAATCGGCACGGGCAATCACCCATACCTGCGTCGGGAAGAGCGGTTCGGAAAAGGCCACAGCCCGCTCACGCCAAGGAAGTACCGTCATCCCGGTGGCGATGATGTCACCCCGGTATTCTCCTCCGCCGGAATGCTGCGCTGCATCATTCCCGTTGCCCCTTTGCTTTTCGGTCAAATCGGCGATTGCAGCATTCCAGCTCGTCTTGACAAACTCATAGCGGACGCCGAGAGACGCCGCGAAAAGCTGGACCAGCTCCACATCCATGCCGTCACCGCTCCCCGTCACGAAATAGGCATAGGGGATGCCAAGGTGGCGCAGAACCCCGTTTCTCCTGACCTCGTCGAGATCCCTGCCCCAAGCCCTTTGCGTACCAACGGCAAGCAGCGCATTCACCATGAGGAGCGCCAAGAGTATGACTCTCCTGCCTCCGGTTAATCCAACTCTCTCTATTGCCAAGATCGTGTATCCCTTCCCTCTCGTTTCACAGGATTATACAGCCATTAAAACACTTTTATAATCAAAATTTTCGTACTCCTAAAAATGGAATGTGCCGAAATTCGTTACCGAAACCATGCTCTACCACCGTGATCCGGGGTCGGCCTCCCAAGACGAGGCCGACCTTGTCTCCATCGTTACCGTCGCCGACCTCTTCTGCCGCTGGCGAAGCATCGACTGCGGCGGGTATGAGGCGAGCGATGGCGGTGAGTCCGAGTATGAAACATGGTGTCGCATGGCCGCGCACTTTCAGGGGATCGACCGAGGCACCATAGAGGCAATCATCGGTGACCTGCACAACGCCATCGAAGATATCCGGCTCCAGGTGGAATCGATCTTTCTGTTCATTTAGGGCATGTCGGAAATTCACGACATGCCGCACACCGATAACGACCTTTCCCGCTAACTCATTCAACCGCGGCTGTCGCCGTCAGGCCTTCCATGAGCCGGCGCTTCTTGGCCTCGGACAACTTTGCTTCCGGATGAGCAAGGCGATACCCCTCTCGTTTGCAATCACTTTTTGACAAGCATGGCGGAGAATCTACAATTACAGCATGCCAACCATGCTCCCCATGCGGCGGAGAAGGTACGTCGGTATTAGCATTAGGCGGGCACCCAGGCAATCGACAAGAGCCGAGCGGGCACAGGGAAGTACCTCGCTGTCCCAAGAAAGGAGGAGGCATGGTAGAGGTCATATACGAGGTGGGGGGAATTCCCGATCTTCCCGCCTGGGCCGGCACCACGCTGGCGTTTCGCATCGACACCGGCACCCTGGATGCCGGTTTCCCCCCCGCGATGGCCGTTGACCACCATCCCGCGGGTCAAATCAGCTTCGACCCTGCAAGCGGGGCCTTCTCCTACGAGGCGCAGCAGGGGGACAAGCTCCCCTTCACGGTGACCTTTTCGGGCCAACGAGAGGGGAAGGCGATCAGCCAGAGTGTCGTCATTACCCCGGTCCCCCGGCTCCCCGCGGAGCGGGACTACATCGTCAGCCATCCGGCACAACCCGACCCGGCCAGCTCCCTCTACATCCACCGCTCAGTGAAGCCGAACGCCGACGGTTCGGAGAATCACCTGGTTACGGGGATGCGGGTGGTCTTTGACCGCTTCAGCAACGTCAACAACCTCCATGTCTCCTACAACGTCGACCGCACCGGGAAACTCCCGGACGCACCGGACCCGAAGGGAACGGTCAGGAGCCTCACCCTCTGCGCCGATCAGCTCGTGATCAGGGGAGAGCTGTCACTCCCCGAAACCGA
>CAJPFF010000238.1 GCA_905339345.1 Geobacteraceae bacterium
CCGGCGTTTCCCCTCTGGAGAGGAAAGGGCTTCACATGCTTGACTAATCGTCTTATTTCGACTATTTTGTGCTATTCGCAACTTTATCCAACTGTTGCCATTTCACGACGGAGCTATATCACATGGACATGGACGAGAAAGACGGAATCGAAACAACCGAAGAGGAGAGCTTTGCCGAGCTTTTTGAGAAGAGCAACAGCGAGACCACCCGCCTGAGGCCCGGCTCGAAGGTGGAGGCGAAGGTCCTCAAAATCAGCACTGACTGGGTTTTCCTTGATATCGGCAAGAAGGGCGAAGGGGTCATGGAGCGCAAGGAACTCCTGGACGCCGAGGGGAACCTGACTATTGCCGAGGGTGATACCGTCACCGTCTGGTACACGGGGAGCGTACGCAACGAGCTCCGCTTCACCACCAAGCTGGGGGCCGGCGCCGCAGCCAACGCCCAGCTTGAGGAAGCCCATCGCTCGGGAATCCCCGTTGAAGGGTTCGTTGTCAAGGAGATCAAGGGGGGGTTCGAGGTGAGGCTCAGCGGCACCACCCGTGCATTCTGCCCCTTCTCCCAGATCTCGCTGCGTCGGGCCGAAAATCCGGCCGAGTTTGTGGGCAAGCACCTCCTCTTCCGGGTTACGGAATATGGCGAGCGGGGCCGCAACATCGTCCTTTCCCACCGCCAACTCCTCGAGGAGGAGCAGCGGGGCAAGCGGGAGGCCCTCAAGGAGACCCTCAAGGAGGGGACGACCGTCACCGGTACGGTGACCCGGTTGGCCGACTTCGGCGCCTTCGTGGATCTCGGCGGTGTGGATGGCCTCATCCCCATCTCCGAGGTGGGATGGACCCGGGTGAAGCACGTCCGCGACGTCCTCTCCGTGGGAGAGCAGGTGAGCGTCGTCATCAAGAAGATCGACTGGGACGCCGGCAAGATCTCCCTGAGCCTCAAGGATACCCTCGCCGACCCGTGGGCATCGGTGGCCGACCAGTTCCCCGAGGGCTCCTACCACACCGGCACCGTGGCACGGCTTGCGGCGTTCGGCGCCTTCGTGACCCTCGCTCCCGGCATCGATGGGCTGCTCCATATCTCCAAGCTCGGCAAGGGGAAGCGGATCAACCATCCCAGCGATGTGCTGAAAGAGGGCGAAACGGTTGAAGTGAAGGTGG
This sequence comes from Geobacteraceae bacterium, assembly GCA_905339345.1. Classification (GTDB taxonomy): domain Bacteria; phylum Desulfobacterota; class Desulfuromonadia; order Geobacterales; family Geobacteraceae; genus Geobacter. The sequence goes on from CAJPFF010000238.1 coordinate 1,156, forward strand.
ACGGCGTCGACCGTGAGGCCCGCCGCCTCTCGCTGGCCCTTGCCGAAGTGAGCCGGGCCGCCGAAGAGGAGGAGAAGAGTATCGACACTTTCCGTCAGCAGGCTACGACCTCCTCAAAAGAGTCCATGGGCTCCTTTGGCGACCTTCTCAAGGCTAAAATTGAAGAGAAGGGGTAGGTGGCGAAGCAGTCCAACTACATAACCACCGAGGGGGCGAAAAAACTCCGCGATGAGCTCACCTGGCTCTGGAGGGAGGAACGCCCCCGCGTCACCCAGGGTGTGTCCGACGCCGCCGCCGAGGGGGACCGTTCGGAAAACGCCGAATACATCTACGGCAAGAAGCGGCTGCGGGAGATCGACCGCCGCATCCGCTTCCTCACCCAACGCCTCGACCACCTCACCGTGGTCGACGCCCCTCCCCCCGCCAACGGCAAGATCTTCTTCGGCGCCTGGATCCGGCTCGAAACCGAGGAGGGAGACGAGGTGGTCTACCGCGTCGTCGGCCCCGACGAGACCGACGCCTCCAACGGATTCATCAGCATCGATTCACCCATGGGGAAGGCTCTCCTGGGCCGGCACGAGGGGGACGAGGTTCACGTCCGCCGGCCGGCCGGGGAAGCGGTCTTCACGGTGCTCGAAGTTGCCTACCAGCCATTATCGGTATAAAATTCAGAATCCAGAATGAAACCGCTGCACTAACGCCTTCTGGATTCTGACTCCTTGAATTCTGACTCCTCACTTTTCACCCCGGAGGGCTCCCCCATGTACGTCGTCATCCTCGCCGGCGGCTCCGGCACCCGCTTCTGGCCCCTGTCGCGCAAACTCCATCCGAAACAGCTCATGTCGGTTTTCGGCGGCAAGTCGATGCTCCAGCGGACCGCGGAGCGGGTTCTCCCCTTGAATCCCAAGCGGATCCTCGTAGTCACCAATCACCTGCAGGCCGAGGAGACCAGGCGCCAGCTGGAGTACCTGCGGGGGGTCCGGGTCGAGGTGATCGAGGAGCCCCTGGGGCGCAATACGGCCCCGGCCATCTGCCTCGCCGCCACCCTCATCGCCCGGCACGACCCCGAAGCAGTGATGGCGGTGCTTCCTGCCGACCATTTCATCCGCGACGAGGATGAATTCTGCGCAACCATTCAGAAAGGGAGGGAGGCGGCCCTGAACGGCTACCTGGTCACCCTCGGGATCGCTCCGGACCGCCCCGAGACCGGCTACGGCTACATTGAGGCCGACAAGGAACTGCGGGGCGAGGGGCCCTACCCGGTAAAGCGCTTCGTGGAGAAACCTGACCGGGATCGTGCCCTGGAGTTCCTTGCCTCGGATACGTTTTACTGGAACAGCGGCATGTTCCTCTGGCGGACCGACGTGATACTGGACCAGCTGGTGGCCCACATGCCGGAGCTGGCCCGGGCCTTTGCCGGTATCACCTTTTCGCCTGACATCTGGGAACCGGCCGACCTGGCCCCCCAGATTGAGGCGGTCTACGCCATGGTCAGGGGTGAGTCCATCGATTACGGCGTTATGGAGAAAGCGGACAATGTGGCGATGATCCCGGCCGCCTTCGGCTGGAGTGACGTGGGGAGCTGGAGCGCGCTCCCCGATGTGATGGAGTCCGACACCGCCGGGAACGTGGTGATCGGCGCGTCGGAGACGGTTATTGCCGATGCGACCGGCTGCATCGTCCGTGGCGAGAAGCTCATGGCCCTCGTCGGCGTTCGGGACCTCGTCGTGGTGGACACCCCCGACGCCCTGCTGGTCTGCGCACGGGAACGGGCCCAGGAGGTGAAGAAAGTTGTGGAGGAGCTGGAGCGGCGCGGTCTGAAGCGCTACCTCTGATCTGCTCTCGGGGCGCCGCCTCCGGCCCCGCGCCCACCACCCCTCGGGAGTCCCATGCCGTCGTCATTTGAGTTCATCCTCCTCGGAGTGTCGTTCCTCCTGCTGGTGAGCATCCTTGCCAGCAAGGTGTCGAGCCGGCTCGGGATCCCATCGCTCCTTCTCTTCCTGGGCGTCGGCATGCTGGCCGGTTCCGACGGACCCGGAGGGTTCCATTTCGACGACCCCCGTCTCGTGCAGTCCTTCGGGGTCGTGGCCCTGGCCTGCATCCTTTTCTCCGGAGGCCTCGACACCTCCTGGCGCTCCGTCAGGCCGGTCATTCGCCAGGGGCTTTCCCTCTCCACTCTCGGAGTTCTCATCACCGCCCTTCTCATGGGGTGGTTTGCCGTCACCTTCCTCGATTTTTCCCTGTTCGAAGGGTTCGTTCTCGGTGCCATCATTTCTTCCACCGACGCGGCGGCGGTCTTCGCGGTGCTCCGTTCCCGCAGCGTCTGCCTGCGGGGCAATCTCAAGCCGCTTCTGGAACTGGAGTCGGGAAGCAACGACCCCATGGCGGTCTTCCTGACCACCGGTTTCATCATGCTCGTCACCCAGCCGGCCGCCAACCCCTGGGCCCTCGTGCCACTGGCGGTCTGGCAGATGGCCTGCGGCGCCGCCGTCGGCTACCTCCTGGGAAGGGGTGGCGTTATCCTTGTGAACCGTCTGCGCCTTGAGTATGACGGGCTCTACCCGGTCCTGACCCTGACCCTCGTACTCCTCACCTACGGGATCGCGGCAGTCGTGGGGGGAAACGGGTTTTTGGCGGTTTATGTGACCGGCATCGTCATGGGGAACAGCGATTTTGTTCACAAGAAGAGCCTGACCCGGTTTCACGACGGGCTTGCCTGGCTCATGCAGATTGCCATGTTTCTCATCCTGGGGCTCCAGGTGTATCCGTCGCGGCTGGTACCCATCGTCGGGGTTGGGCTCGCGGCCGCGGCGTTCCTCATGCTTGTGGCACGGCCGGCGAGCGTTTTCATCGCTCTTGCTGCCACCGGCCTCTCCCTCCGGGAAAAGCTCATGGTGTCGTGTGTGGGACTCAGGGGGGCGGTCCCCATCATCCTCGGGACGTTTCCCTTCCTGTCCGGCATGGCCATGGCCGACACCATCTTTCACATCGTTTTCTTCATCGTGTTCACCTCCGCACTCCTGCAGGGGGCATCGCTTCCCCTGGCGGCACGCTGGCTCGGCCTTGAGGACCCCTGCCCGCCGGGGCGCCGGGTGCGCCTCGATTTCGAATCCCTGGATCAGGGGAGGGGAGACTTGGTAGAGGTGGAGATTCCTGCCGACTCCTTCGCGGTGGGGAGGCAGATCGTGGAACTGGGGCTTCCCCAGGGGACTCTCGTGGTGCTGATCACCCGGCAGGACGATTTCGTCGTCCCCAGCGGCGGGACGGTGCTGGCCGCGGGCGATGTCCTCCATTTCCTCGCCCGGCACGAGGTCCTGGCCGAGGTTCAGGCTTTTCTGTCCCGGAAGGGGGCGCCCTGATACCCCTGACGGGCTTGAGTTTTGCCTGACGGCATGGTAGTACCCTCGAGGGGGATCGAATCTGAGGGAGTTTGACGAGAGACAGCAATGAGTTACGAAGTCCTCAAAGATATGGAGATCCTTTTCGGTCTGGCGGTGTTCACGGTGGTGCTCCTGCGCCGCCTCATGTTCCCCTCCATCATCGGCTTTCTCGCCACCGGCATCCTGGCCGGCCCCTATGCCCTCGGGCTCATCAAGGACACCCACCAGGTGGAGCAGATGGCCGAGATCGGGGTTGTGCTGCTCCTCTTCACCATCGGCATCGAGTTTTCCCTCAAGGAACTGATGCGGATCAAGCACCTGGTCTTCTGGGGGGGGGGGATGCAGGTGGGGTTCACCATCCTCATCGTGGCGCTGCTGGGCTTGGCATTTGGCATTCCACTCCCCCAGGCCACCTTTTTCGGCTTCCTCGTGGCCCTCTCCAGCACTGCCATCCTCATGAAACTTCTCATGGACAACGGGGAGATGGATACCCCCCACGGCAAGATGGCCCTGGGCATCCTGATTTTCCAGGATCTCTGTGTGGTGCCGCTCATGCTCTTTACCCCCTTCCTGGCCGGAGCAGGCAACGGCTGGACGGGAATTTTTCTCGTGTCGGCCAAGGCGGTGGCCGTCGTGGTGGTGGCCCATTTCGGAGCCCGGTTCGCGGTTCCCTGGATTTTCGAGCAGGTGGTGAAGGCCCGCAGCCGTGAGCTCTTCATCCTGACCATCATCTTTATCGGGTTCGGCACCGCCTGGCTCACGGCCCAGGTGGGACTGTCGCTGGCCCTCGGGGCCTTCATCGCCGGCCTCGCCATCTCCGAATCGGAGTACAGCCACCAGGCCCTGGGAGACATCATCCCCTTCCGCGACGCCTTCATGAGCCTCTTCTTTATCTCCGTCGGAATGCTCCTGGACCTCTCCGTCCTGGTGAAGCATCCGCTGCTGGTGGGCTCCCTCGTCCTGACCATCCTGGTGGTCAAGTTTCTGGTCACGGGGGGGGCGGCCGTGGCCATGGGCGTTCCTGCCCGCGTCGCCATCGTGGCGGGGCTTGCCCTGGCCCAGATCGGTGAGTTCTCCTTCATCCTCTGCCAGACGGGCATGCAGCACGGCCTTCTCTCCAAGGAACACTACCAGATCTTTCTGGCTGCCTCCGTGGCCACCATGGCCCTCACCCCCCTCTGCCTGAAGATCGGCGCGCCGGTGGCCGCCTGGCTGGTGGGTATCCTGCCGGCTCCCCTGACCCGGGGGCGGGGGGTCCTGGCGGGAAAGGAGAAGAAGCTCACCCTCTCGGACCACGTGATCGTGATTGGCTATGGTGTCAACGGCAAGAACCTCTCCCGGGTGCTCAAGGTTCAGAAGATACCCCACGTGGTCATCGAGACCAATCCCTTTACCGTCTCCACCGAAAAGAGCAAGGGGACCCGCATCATGTTCGGCGACGCCACGCGACCCGAGGTCCTGACCCATGCCGCCGTGGAGCGGGCCCGCATCATCGTCATTGCCATTTCCGACGCCGCCGCCAGCCGCCGGGTCGTGGCCCAGGCGCGGCAGATGAACCCAACGATTCACATCATCGTCCGGACCCGTTACATCGCCGAGATGGAACCGCTCTACAAGATAGGGGCAAACGAGGTGGTGCCCGAGGAGTTCGAGACCTCCATCGAGATTTTTTCGCGGGTGCTGCGCAACTTCCTCGTTCCCCACGACCAGATCGACCACTGCGTCGCCGAGATCCGGAGTGGTTCCTACGACATGTTCCGCACCCTGAGCCGCCGCCACAGCCACGCAGTCGGCATCGCCGGCTACCTGACCGGCGCCGAGATCGGCACCTTTCGGGTGAAGAAGGGGGCACCTCTTGAGGGTGAAAGCCTCCGACAGGGAACCCTCCGCAGCCGGTCGGGTGCTTCACTGCTGGTCATCAAGCGGGGGGAGGAGGTGACCCCCAATCCCGACCCGGTGTGGGTGCTGCAGGAAGGAGACATCGTGCTGCTCCTTGGTACGCCGGAGCAGCTGGGGGCCGCGGCGCGGCTCTTCGAGTCGCCGGCGGGAAACAGGAAGCCGGAAGCGGCTCAGGCTTCGAGCGCGCACTGACACGACGCAACCGACAGGAGGAAACAATGAAAAAAGTTCTCGTAACCTACTACTCCCGCAGCGGCAACACCGAGAAGATGGCGCGGATGATCGCCGACGGGCTTTCGACGAAGGATCTGGCGGTGGACCTGAAGACGGTGGAAGAGGTGGACATCGACACGCTCCCTTCCTACGACGGCTTCATCATCGGCTCCCCCAACTACTTCGGCACCATGGCCTGGCCCGTGAAGAAGTTCGTGGATGAAAGCGTCAAGTACTTCAAGAGGCTGGACGGCAAAGCGGCCGCCGCCTTCACCTCCGAGGGGATGATCGGCGGCGGTGGCGACACCGTAGTCCTCGACATACTCAAGGCGTTCCTCATCCATGGCTGTATCGTCCAGGGACTGACCAGCGCCGGCCATTACGGACCCGTGGCCGTGGGTGCCCCCGACGGGCGGATCGCCAACGAGGTGGTGGTGATGGTGGAGAAATTCGCGGCACTAGTGAACAGGATCTGATGACGGCCGGAGATGTCCAAAGCGGGATCAGGGGGCTGGAAACTGCCCGCCACTGCCGGGAGCTGATCGAGCAGTGGCTCGCCGACGGGAGCTTTGACGCAAGGCTACCCGAAGTGGCCCGTCTGCGTGGCGTCCCCCAGCCCGAGCAGTACCACGCCGAAGGGGACGCATGGAACCACACCATGCTCGCCATGGACGCCGTCCCCGACGATGCCGACCCCCGCGTCTTCTGGGGGGTTCTCCTCCATGACATCGGCAAGGCCGAAACTACCGCCTTCATCAGGGGGCGGTGGCGCTCCTGGGGGCACTCAGAAGCCGGTGCCGACCTAGTGACAGCCATCATGGAGCGGCTCGGCCTCCCGCAGTTCGCCGCCGATGTGGCGTGGCTCGTCAAGCATCACACCTTTCACTTTACCTGGAACCTTACTCCCGGCGCCCGTCTCTCCCCCAAACAGCGCCGGTTCATGGAGCACCCGCTCTTCCCGCTGCTTCTGGAAGTGTGTGACGCCGATGCCGCCGGTTCCCGGGGCGGAAGCGACAAGGGGGTGAAGATCGGGCAGTTGGCCGACATGTACGGCGACGTGACGAAAGGATGGGCGGAGCCCTGAGGAGGTATATCATGTTCGGGAAAGCGGGAATCATCGCCGTCACCCTGCTTGCGTTGGCGCCGTGTGCCGCCGGCGCCACCGACACCGGAACCATGATCTGCAAGGGTGGCATCGTCTCCATCGGTGACGCCATCCCCCAGGTGCTCCAAAAGTGTGGCCCCCCTGCCTTCTCCACCCAGCGCGATCAGGTGGAAGTCGGCGGCAGCACCAAACCCGGAGTCACCCGGACGTTTACGCGGATCACCGTCGACGACTGGACCTACAACTTCGGGTCGAACGAGTTCATGTACCGGGTCATCTTCGAGAACGGCAACGTGGCGCGGATCGAGAGCCTGGAATGGGGATACTGAAGAGGAAACCATGGGACAGACGTTCAGACCGCGCCGGCCGGGAAAGCCGGCAGAAAAGACTCAGGCAGAGCTTGACGAGATGGTGCGGCGCATGCGGGGAGAGCAGACTTCATCAGACAATTACCGGGAGCAGTCGCTGAAGATTCACGGCTGGATCTGCGCCAAGTGCGGCCGGGAGTTCGATCTTGCCAACCTGCACCTCCTCACGGTGCATCATCGGGATGGGAATCATGATCGGAACCCCCCCGACGGGAGCAACTGGGAGAACCTCTGCGTCTGGTGCCACGAGGACGAGCACAGCCGGGGAGTGCTGGGGGATTACCTGAGCGGCGGAGATATGGGGGACAAATGAAAAAGCCCCGGTCTGAAGAGGCCGGGGCTTTCGTGCGTCTGGAGTATGTTGTGCCGAAGCGTAGCGGGAGGCTACTTTCCCTTCCCCGTGAGCCGCACTAATGCTTCCATATACTTTTCTCCCGTCTTCTGAACGATCTCGGCGGGGAGCGGCGGGGCAGGGGCGGTCTTGTTCCAGTCAAGGGTCTCCAGGTAGTCCCGCAGGAACTGCTTGTCGAAGGAGGGCTGGGCCCCGCCCGGCTTGTAGCTGTCCTTGGGCCAGAATCGGGAGGAGTCCGGCGTCATGCACTCGTCGATGAGAATCAGCTCGCCGTTGTGGATGCCGTACTCGAACTTGGTGTCGGCGATGATGATCCCCTTGGCGTCGGCGATGTCCCGGGCCCGCTTGTAGATGGCGATGGTGACGTCGCGCACCTTTTCGGCCAGTTCCTTACCCACCAGTTCGACCATCGTGTCGAAGGAGATGTTCTCGTCGTGGGTGCCGAGTTCAGCCTTGGTGGAGGGGGTGAAGATCGGCTCTTCCAGCTTGTCCGATTCCACGAGCCCCGCCGGGAGTTTGATGCCGCAGATGGCGCCGGTGGCCTTGTAGTCCTTCCAGCCCGACCCCGAGATGTAGCCGCGCACGATGCACTCCGCCGGCAGGGGCTTTGCTTTCTTGACCAGCATGGAGCGCCCTTCCAGGTCGGCGGCGTACTTCTGGCACTGGGCCGGGAAGTCCTTTACCTCGGTGGAGATGATGTGGTTCGGGATGATGTCCTCCATCTGGCGGAACCAGAAGGTGGAGATCTGGGTCAGCACGTATCCCTTGTCAGGGATCCCCTCATTCATGATGACGTCGAAGGCGGAAATCCGGTCGGTGGTGACGATGAGCAGGGCGTCGCCCAGGTCGTAGATGTCGCGGACCTTGCCGCGGGCCACAAGCTTCAGATCGGGGAAGTCGGTCTTGAGAACCAGGTTTGCCATGGCTCAGTCTCCTTTTGTTCGTAATCGTGTGATGGTGCCCGCTACGTATCCTTGAGGGCTGGGTTGATGTCGATCTTTGCCTTGGCGCGCAATTCCTTGAGCCACTTCTGAAGCTCCTCTTCCTGTTTCACCGGGAGGAGTTCCTGTTTGATCTTCTCCTTTTCGGTCGGGAAGGCGGCTGCGTTCAGCTCGGTGCGCTCCTTGAGCCTGACGGCGATCCAGCGGTTGCCAACTTTGATGGGGTTCTGGGGTGCAGCCGCCTTGTCGGTCAGAGTGAAGGCAGCCTCCATGAGTTCAGGGGAGGTCCCTGCCACCGGAACGTTCCCTTTGGCATCGAATCCAAAGCTTCCGGTCTCCTGCAATGCGAGACCTTTCGTGTCTCCCTTGGCGAGTTTCGCCTGGGCCTCCTCGGCCTTCTTCTTGGCCAGTTCCACCGCCCTGACGGCCTTGGCCTTATCCTCGACCTTGGCGCGGATCTGGGCCAGGGGCGGCACTTCGGCAGCCTTGCGCTCCTTGAGCTTCAGGATGTAGATTCCTTTCGGTGTTTCCACCGGACCACCCAGTTCGTTCTGTTTGAGAAGAAAGGCCCGCGACAGCACCTCTTTTTCGCCGGCCAGGGCCGGTGCGGGAGACTGGCCAGTGAAGAGCGGCGTTTCGTTGACGGCGCCGCCCAGTTCCCGGGCTATGGCGGCCAGATCACCGGCTGCCTTGTGCTTGTTCAGGGAGGCGGCGGCAAGCTCGTAGGCCTTCTGCCCCGCATGGAAGCGGCGGGCGTCGGCCTTCACCTGCTCCTTGACCTCGGCCAGGGGGAGGATGCCGCCCTTGCCCTGGTAGCGGTCGATGTGCTTCTGGTACCAGGACTGGATGTCGGCCTCGGTCACCTCCAGGTTGCCGGCCACCTTGGCCGGGTCGGCGAGGACGAAGGAGACGCTTATCTGCTCAGGAGTCTTGAAATCGTTCTGGTTCTTGGCGAGGAAGTCGGTGAGTTCCTGGTCGGAGAGCTTGATCTCACCCTTTACCTCTTCGGGAGAGTAGGAGGCGAACTGGAGGCTTATCCGGTCGTTCTTTTTCCGGAAGAGCTGCCGTGCCGCATCGTCGGTGACCTGGACCTTTGCCTTGATCTGGTCCTGGGCCTTCTTCACCATGAGCTCGTCTTTCTGGCTTGCCTCGAACTCCTTGGGGGTAATCCGGTTCGCCTTGAGGACCTGGAAATACTGTTCGGAATTGAAGGCGCCGTTCTTCTGGAAGGCGGGTATGGCGGCGACGGCCTTTTGCACGTCATCCTTCGACACCTTTATATCCATTTCCTTGGCGGCGCTGCGCACCAGGGCCGCGTCGATGAGGGAGTCGAGGGCCTGTTTCTTCAGGTTGAGCTGCTTCTCTACCTCGGGGGTGAGGGCCGGGCCGTAGATCTGGGCGTAGATGTCGCGCAGACGGTAGTAGGTCCGCTGGAACTCTTCGTAGCTGATCTTTGTGCGATCCACCTTGACGGCGTAGCTCGACGGGGTGAGTCCTCCGTCTCCCTTGCCCCAGACGAGGAAGATGGTGCCGATGAAGCTGAGAACGATGATTCCGAAGACCACCTTGATGACGATGGACTGCTTGTACTTGCGCATGATGCCGAGCATTCGCGAGAACTCCTTTGCGTTCGCAGAAATCGGTGCCGTAACCCGTTAAACAATGGGTCCGCATACTACTATAACCCGCCTCCCAAAAGCAACATGATTGCGTGGCGGTCAGCTTTTCCCCCTTGCATGCTCAGGGGGTTTCTGCTACGATGCAACGCTTCGAAAAAGCTCACTTTCGTCCATGAATGGAAGGGATTAATGCATGCTTAAAATATTCGACGCCCTCTTCGGGCTTTTCTCCAACGACTTGGCCATAGACCTCGGAACGGCCAACACCCTTGTCTACCTTAAAGGGAAGGGGATCGTGGTCCGCGAGCCTTCCGTTGTTGCCGTGCAGAAGATGAACAACGGCCAGCAGAAGGTCCTTGCCGTCGGCATGGAGGCAAAGAAGATGCTCGGCCGGACGCCGGGGAGCATCACTGCCATCCGCCCCATGAAGGACGGAGTCATTGCCGACTTCGACATCACAGAGGAGATGCTCCGCTACTTCATCCACAAGGTCCACAACCGCAAGACCCTGGTCCGTCCGCGGATCGTCATCTGTGTCCCCTCGGGGATTACCCAGGTGGAGAAGCGGGCCGTGAAGGAGTCGGCGGAGTCGGCCGGCGCCCGGGAGGTCTACCTCATCGAGGAGCCCATGGCGGCTGCCATCGGGGCAGGGCTGCCGATCACCGAAGCCTCCGGCAACATGATCGTCGACATCGGCGGGGGGACCACCGAGGTGGCGGTCATCTCCCTGGCCGGCATCGTCTACACGAGGAGTGTCCGGGTGGGTGGCGACAAGATGGACGAGGCTATTGTCCATTACATCAAGCGCAAGTACAACCTCCTCATCGGTGACCGGACCGCCGAGCTCATCAAGATCGAGATCGGCGAGGCCTACTCGTTGGGCGACGTTCGGCCCATGGAGGTGAAGGGGCGCGATCTGGTCTCCGGCATCCCGAAGACCGTGCAGATCAACTCCGACGAGATCCGCGAGGCCCTCTCCGAGCCGGTCAACGCCATCGTGGAGGCGGTGAAAATCTGCCTCGAGCGGACTCCGCCCGAACTGGCGGCCGATATCGTGGACAAGGGAATCGTGCTGGCTGGCGGCGGGGCGCTGCTCCGTAACCTGGATGCGTTGCTCCGCGAGGAGACGGGTCTGCCGGTCGTAACCGCCGAGGACCCCCTCTCCTGCGTTGTTCTTGGTTCCGGCAAGGTCCTTGACGAGCTGAACCTGCTCCGCCGGGTGGCTGTCTCGTCCTGACCATGTGTATCTGCCGCGCGTCCAGCGCGGCAGCAGTCCAGCGAAAACCGCATCGATGCCGCGTCGGCAGGAGCAGTCATGACTCCACCGACGGGCTGTCCGTGCGGTTTCCGCGTTTTTCCCGACCCGCCGCTCAGGCCATTTGCCCTCGGGCGTGACAATTCCCCATGGCACCCTTTGACGTCGACATACTCATCCCCGTCTGGAACAGGCCCGTTGAAACCCGCAACTGCCTGGTTACCCTCATGGACATCACACCCTCAGCCCGCTTCATCCTCATCGACAATGGCAGCGACCGGGAGACCGAACGGCTCCTTGAGGAGTTTGCCGACATATTGGGGGAACGGGCACTTTCCCTGAAAACCAGCGCCAATCAAGGCTTCGTCAAGGCGGTGAACCGGGGCCTCGCCCAGGTCGAGGCTCCCTTTGCTGTCATCGTGCGGAACACGACGCTGGTTGCGGGGGGATGGTTGGAGCCAATGGTCGAGCTGGCCAATTCCCGCTCCGATGCAGGAATCATCGTGCCGCGCCTGGAACGTGAGGGGGGGCAGGGACGCCGGAAACGGGCCACTCTCTCCTCCAAAACGGTTACTGAGGTATCCCACGGTTCCTTTGCTGCCCTTCTGCTCCGCAGGGAGCTGATGGAGCGCCAGGGGGGCTTCGACGAAGAACTCGACGGCGGACTCTGGTGCCTCAGGGACTTTTCCCGCCGTGCCCTCCGGAACGGGTATCTGACCTTTGCCGCCGAGGGGGTGGCGGTCACCTACGCTGACGAGGTTCTCTTCGGCTCCATTGTCCGCAGGGAGGAAACCGTGCGCCGGAGCGCCGAAACCTGCGAGGCCCGGTGGGGGCGTGAGGACGCCTTCTGCGTCTACTTCCCCAAGGACGTCGAGCCCGAAGCGGTACGTGAGAAGCTCGACATCATCCTGAAGGGCGCCCGGATGGGGTACCGCTTTACCGTCATTGTTCATCCGACGCTTCATAAGGTCCTCGTCGAGACCGGACACGGTTCTCTTCACCGCTCTATCAACATGGTGCTCCTCCCGCGCTTCTTTGCCACCGGCGAAATCCGCAAGATCATCGGCCGGCTCCTGGCGGCACGGGGCGACATGGTGACCGTCGCCGGTGTCGACGGTCTTTCCATCCCGGGGGTGGAGGGGGCTAAATCCTTTGGCTGGCTTGGGGATGTGATCCGGCACCGGGAAGGGGCACTGTACCACCCCGGTCCCCCTGAGTGAAATCGGGTGACACCTCCGGCCGATTCGGCTAGATTAGACAACCACGCTGCTTTCCAGGAGGATGCGATGATCGAGGAAATCACGACCCAGCTCCGGTCCCACCGCGAGGTCATGGAGACGGTGGAGCGGGAGCTTGCGCCGCGGATCGCGGCGTTCGCCGGGATGCTCATCACGGCCCTGGGGGGGGGTAAGAAGCTCCTCGTCATGGGGAACGGGGGGTCAGCGGCCGATGCCCAGCACTTTGCCGCCGAGATCGTCGGCCGCTTCAAGATGGAGCGCCGGGGGCTGCCGGCCGTGGCGCTTACCACCGATACCTCGATCCTCACCGCCATCGGCAACGATTACGGCTTTGACGCCATCTTCCGCCGCCAGGTGGAGGCCTTGGCCGACGAGGGGGACGTGGTGGTGGGCCTTTCCACCAGCGGATCGTCCAGGAACGTGTACGAGGCCCTCGCCCTCGCCAACGACCGCGGCTGCATCACCGTGGGGCTCCTGGGGCGCGACGGCGGGACAATCCGGGGGATCGTCGACCTGGAACTCACCGTGCCGAGCGGTGATACCCCCCGCATCCAGGAAGCGCACATCACTATCATCCACATTGTCTGCGACCTGGTGGAGAAGGGGCTTTTTGCATGAACTACCGTCCTGTCGATCTCGCGGGGGTCTCTACCTATCCCATCGCCGAGCGGAAGAACAAGGTGAGCATCCGGAACGACTTCGCCGGTCCGATCGCCGCGGGAATGAGCGTTGCCGGTCTTATGGCTGCACTGCCGCGGCAGCTGGGCGCCGAGGCCCTCACCGGCGTTGCTGACGCCGTGGTGGCTGCCCGGGCCAAGGGAAAGCCGGTCATTCTCGCCATGGGTGCCCATGTGATCAAGTGCGGCCTCCAGCCGGTGCTGAAGAAGCTCATCGAGGCCGACGTGATCACGGCGGTGGCCCTGAACGGCGCCGGCTCTATCCATGACTACGAACTGTCGCTCATCGGTGAGACGAGCGAGGACGTGGGGGCGGTTCTCCACTGCGGCACCTTCGGCATGGCCGAAGAGACCGGCCGCGACATCAACCGGGCCCTGAAGGAGGGGCTTGCCCGGGGGATGGGGTACGGCGAGGCGGTGGGGCGCTTCATCATCGAGAACGGGAACCCCTTCCGGGAGTGGAGCCTCATGGCGACCTGCGTGGAGCGGGATATTCCCCTCACGGTCCATGTGGCCCTCGGCACCGACATCATCCACCAGCATCCTGCCGCCGATGGCGCGGTCATCGGCGAGGCCACCTTCCGGGACTTCCGGCTTCTCACCTCCGTGGTGGCCGATCTCGGCGACGGCGGGGTCTACCTCAATGTGGGGAGCGCCGTGCTGCTGCCCGAGGTTTTCCTCAAGGCCCTCTCCATCGCCCAGAACCTGGGGCACCACGTGGACCACTTCTCCACCGCCAACTTCGACATGCAGCAGCACTACCGCCCCCTGCAGAACGTGGTGAAGCGTCCCACGTCGGGGAAGGGGCGCGGCTACACCGTCACCGGCCATCACGAGATCATGATCCCGCTTTTGGCTGCGGCGATTTTGGACCGGCTGAACTGAACAAGGGCGGGTCGTGCGCCCAGCCGATCAGGGCGCCCTACGGGGAGCCATTAGAGAGGACGTATGGAACGCAAAAACGTCGAATCACTCTTCGCCCATGCGCGGGATATCAACGCCCTCATCATCGGCGACCTGATGCTTGACGAGTACCTCTGGGGAAGGGCCGAACGGATATCCCCCGAGGCCCCGGTGCAGGTGCTGGATGTGACCCGCGAGGAGATCCGCATCGGCGGCGCCGGCAACGTGGCCAACAATCTGGTGGCCCTGGGGTGCCGGGTGAGTGTGGCCAGTGTCGTGGGGGGGGACGAGAACGGTACGATCCTCCTCCATGCATTCTCCGGCAAGGGGGTCGACGTGTCGGCGGTATTCGAGGACCCGTTGCGGACCACGAGCCGCAAGACCCGTGTTGTGGCGGCCAACCAGCAGATCGTCCGGATCGATCGGGAGTCCCGTGACCCCATCGGCGCCGACTACGAGCAGAAGATTGTCGGCTACCTTCGGGAGCAGGGGGATCGGTTCAACGTCATCCTCGTTTCCGACTACCTCAAGGGTGTTCTCACGCCGTCGCTCCTGGCCGCGGTGATCGCCTTTGCCCGGGAGCGGAAGATTCCGGTGGTGGTGGACCCCAAGGGGAGCGACTACGCCAAGTACCGGGGCGCCACGCTCCTTACCCCGAACCGCAAGGAGGCGGAAACCGCCTCGGACATCGCCATTCGCGACGAGGAGGGGCTCTGCCGGGCCGGCGCGCGGCTTCTGGAAGCGGCTGACCTCACGGCGCTGGTCATCACCCGGAGCGAGGAAGGGATGTCCCTCTTCCTGCGGGATGGCGGCGTGGTTCACATCCCGACCTTTGCCCGGGAAGTTTTCGACGTGACCGGCGCCGGCGACACGGTGCTGGCGGTGCTGGGGCTTGCCCTCGCCGGGGGGGTGGGGTTCGCCGATGCGGCCCGTCTTGCCAACGTTGCGGCGGGAATCGCCGTCGGCAAGGTGGGGACCTCCACGGTTTCGCCCGCCGAGATTGTCGGCTCCCTGGGGTTTCAGCATGGCGACAGCGACACCAAGATCAAGAACCTGGATGTCCTGGCCGGTATCATCGGGGAGGAAAAGGCCCGGGGCAGACGGATCGTCTTTACCAATGGCTGCTTTGACCTCCTCCACGTGGGACACGTGAAGTACCTGCAGAAGGCGAAGAGTTTCGGCGACGTCCTGGTACTGGGGCTTAACAGCGATGCCTCGGTGCGCCGGCTCAAGGGGGAGAAGCGCCCCCTCATTGGCGAGGCAGAACGGGCCCACATCCTGGCGGCCCTCGACTGCATCGACTATGTGGTGATCTTCGACGAGGATACCCCCCTGCGCCTCATCGAAACCCTGAAGCCGGCGGTCCTCGTCAAGGGGGGAGACTACACCCCGGAAGGGGTCGTGGGGAAGGATGTTGTGGAGTCCTATGGTGGCCGGATCGAGCTCGTTACCTTCGTGGATGGTCGCTCCACCACGAACATCATCGACAAGATCCTGAGGGCCTACGGTGACGAGTGAAAAGGGGAGGACGGCCGTCTTTCTCGACCGTGACGGCACCATCAACGTGGAGAAGGAATACCTCCACCGGGCCGAGGAGTTCGAGTTCGTTCCCGGCGCGTCGGAGGCCATCCGTCTCCTGAAGGAAGCCGGCTTCCTGGTGGTGGTGGTGACCAACCAGTCGGGGGTGGCCCGGGGCTACTACGACGAGGCGGCGGTCCACCGTCTCCACCGCTTCGTGGATCAGGAGTTGGCAACGGTCGGCGCCTCCGTCGACGCCTACTACCTCTGCCCTCACCACCCTCACCACGGCATCGGACCGTACCGCACCGAATGCGCCTGCCGCAAGCCCCTCCCCGGAATGCTCCTCAGTGCTGCTGCGGATCTGGGGATCGACCTCTCCCGCTCCTGGATCGTCGGGGACAAGGCGGCCGACGTGGAGGCGGGGCTGGCCGCCGGGTGCCGAACGATTCTTGTCAGGACCGGCTATGGCGCCGCGGAAGAGCACCTGGTGCCGCCCGACGTGACGGTCTGCGATGACATCTTCGCCGCCGCCCGGGCGATCATCACGCACCTGCGGAGCTGATGGCAAACGGAAGAGAGGCAGGGGGGAGTTACGGTTTGACGCATTTCTCCCTGTCGTGCTATAGCTGTTCAGTCAAAGGACTATTTTTATTTAACGAGTTACGGAGTTTACGATGGCCATCAAGAAGGGGATCGTCCTCGCCGGGGGAGCCGGCAGCCGCCTCTATCCGCTCACGCTTGTCGCCAGCAAGCAGCTGCAGCCGGTCTACGACAAGCCGATGATCTACTACCCCCTGGCGACTCTCATGATGGCCGGGATCAGCGACATCCTCATCATCTCCACCCCCCACGACACACCCCGTTTCCAGGCGCTCCTCGGCGACGGCTCCCGCTGGGGGATCAGGCTCTCCTACAAGGTTCAGCCCGAGCCCAAGGGGATCGCCCAGGCATTCCTCGTGGGGGAGGAGTTCATTGCCGGCGATCCGGTATGCCTCATCCTCGGCGACAATATATTCTACGGCAAGATGGGGCTCGACAGGGCCATACGCGAGTTCGTGGGGGGGGCTCTCATCTTCGGTTACTACGTGAACGACCCCGATCGGTATGGGGTGGTGCAATTCGATGCCACCGGCAAGGCCATCGGAATCGAAGAGAAGCCGGCGGCTCCCAAGAGCAATTACGCCGTGCCGGGGCTTTATCTGTACGACGGAAAGGTGTCAGAGATCGCCCGCAACCTGGCACCGTCCCCCCGGGGAGAGCTGGAAATCACCGACGTTAACCTGGAGTACCTGCGCCGCGGCGAACTCATGGTGGAGAAGCTCGGCAGGGGCATCGCCTGGCTCGACACCGGCACCCACCAGAGTCTCCTGGAGGCATCCCATTTCATCGGCACCCTGGAGGCCCGGCAGGGGCTCAAGATTGCATGTCTCGAAGAGATAGCCCTGCGGAGGGGGTACATCGACTGCCGGAAGATGGAGGAGGTGATTGCCGCGACCCCAAACTCCTCGTACCGGGAATACCTGGTGAGGGTCCACAACGAAACCGAACTGTGCGGCGGGAGGGACGATGCAAAATTTTCCTGAGTTCAAAAAGGGGAAGATCAACGACGTGGTGGTCCGCCCCCTCGCGAAATTCCTGGACGAGCGGGGATGGCTCGCGGAGCTGTTCCGCAGCGACGAAACCGATCCGGCCACCATGCCGACCATGGCCTATCTCTCCATGACCCAGCCCGGCGTGGCCCGCGGACCCCACGAGCACGTGGACCAGACCGACTGGTTCTGCTTCATCGGCCCCTCCAACTTCAAGGTCTATCTCTGGGATGCCCGGCCCGGCTCTGCCACCTTCGGGGTCAAACAGACCCTCTACGTCGGCATCGACGCGCCCATGGCCGTGATCGTACCCCCCGGCGTGGTCCATGCCTACAAGAACGTCGGCGGGGAGAACGGGATCGTGTTCAACGCGCCGAACCGCCTCTACGCCGGCGAAGGAAAAAAGTCGCCGGTGGACGAGATCCGTCATGAGGAGGTTGAGGGCTCACCCTTCACCCTCGATTGACCGCTTGAACGTCCTCGATGGCACAACAGCCAGCTCCCTGAGAGGGAACCAAGGAAATCCTAACCTGGTTTCTCCTGACGGGTATATTCTCCACCCCGGCTGTATGCACCTCCCCCGGTTTTCGTGCGGCCCGGACATCACCCCATGCTTGATCTGATCAAGAAATACCGTGTCTTCCTGCTGACCGGCGCTGCCTTGCTGGCGGCCCTTGCCTTCTATTCCCTCAGCCTGAGGGATAAGGAACATGCGAGTGGTTTCGAGCGCGTGGTTCTCAACGTCTTTTCGCCGGTTCACAACGTCGGTGCCGGGGTTGGCGACTTCTTTTCCACGGTCTGGAATGACTACATCGATCTGGTTGACGTCCGGACGGAAAACAAGCAGTTGCGCGAAGCGGTGAAGACCCTCAACTCGCGGGTGATCGAAAACCGCGAAGCGGTCCGTGAGAACGAGCGGTTGAGGATGCTCCTCGACCTGAAGGCGATACAGCGGGCCCCCTCCGTGGCTGCCATGGTCATTGGCGAAGACAGCTCCCCCTGGTTCAAGACCCTTGTCATCAACCGGGGTTCGGTGGATGGCCTCCAGGAAGGGATGCCGGTGGTCGCTGCCAACGGGGTGGTGGGGCAGGTAGTCAAGGTTGCGGCGGGAAGTTCCCGTGTGCTCCTCCTCACCGACAATGCCAGCGGTATCGCCTCGGTGGTCCAGCGTTCCCGGGCCAGGGGAGTGGTCAAGGGGAAGGGGGGGAGCCTCTGCTCCCTCGAGTTCTCCCTTCGGGATGAGGATGTGAAAGTTGGCGATGTGGTTGTTACCTCCGGCATTGGGGGCATATTCCCCAAGGGGCTCGTCGTTGGCGAGGTGACCATGGTGAAGAAGGGAGAGTACGGCATCTTCCAGACCATCAACGTACGGCCGGCCGTGAATATGGCGAAGCTTGAGGAAGTCCTCGTCCTGTTGCAGAAGGCTCCATGATCAAGACCCTCTGGTACGCCATCTTTGTTTTTGCGGCGCTCGTCCTGCAGGTGACCCTTTTCCCGACCTATCTCGCGGATCCCTTCAAGCCGAACCTCCTGATTATCTTCGTCGTCTACATGGGGCTGCGGGAGGGGGTGGCCTGGGGCGTGCTCGCCTACGTGCTCGGCCTTATCCATGACAGCTTCAGCGGCCTCTATTTGGGGCTGAACGGATTTTCATATCTGATCATCTTTCTGGGGCTGAGCATGGTGGCCGGACGCCTCTTCACCGACCGGCGCTCCCTCATGATCCTCGGCGTCTTTTCCGCGACCATCGTCAACGGCTTCCTGAACCTGCTCCTGCTGTTTCTCTTCTCCTCTGCCCAAGGCATCTACGCAACCCTCCTCGAAAGCCTGATCCCTCAGGCGCTTGTCAACGCCCTGGTTGCCTCGGTTATCTTTACCTTCTCACCGCTGGCTCGGATGGGTGAGGCACGATGAACGAGAAGATTTTCATCCGGCAGACCCATGACCCCCGCAGACAGAAACAGGTAATTTTTCTTTCGTGCTTCGTGGCGTCCCTCTTTTTTCTGCTCCTTACGCGGCTCTGGTATCTTCAGGTTGTAAAGACCCAGGATTTCCAGAGCAAATCGGAGAGCAACCGCCTGCGCCTGGTCCCCGTTGCGGCGTCCCGGGGAACCATTTTCGACCGAAACGGCACGGTGCTTGTTAGCAACCGTCCCTCCTTCAGTGTTGCCGTCATTCCCCAGGAGGTGAAGGACCGCGACGCCCTCCTGGACCAGCTCTCCGCATATCTCGGCATCGACCGGACCGAGCTCCTTGAAAAATGGGAAAAGGGAAAGGGGCGCGCACGGTACTACCCAATTGTCCTCGCGTCGGGCATTACCCGCGACCAGCTTGAGCTCCTTGAGGAGAAACGGCTCTGGCTCCCCGGCCTCGATGTTGAGGTCAAGCCGGTGCGTCAGTACGAGGTTGGCGTACTCGCTTCACACCTCCTTGGTTATATCGGCGAGATATCCGACGATGAGCTGAAGTCCGAAGGCTATGCCGGCTACAATTCGGGTGACTACGTTGGAAAGAGTGGCATAGAGCGGAGTTGGGAACGGTTGCTTCACGGCAAGAATGGTGGGAGGCAGATCGAGGTGGATGCCCGCGGCCGGATACTGCGGACCATCTCCGAAAATTCACCGGTCGTTGGTTCGAGCCTGGTGCTGACCATTGACGCGGAACTCCAGAAAAGGACCGAACAGAGCTTCGGCGAGCAGGCTGGCGCTGCCGTGGCGATCGACGTGAACACCGGCGAGATCCTCGCCTTCTCCAGTAATCCCGATTTCGATCCCGCCCTCTTTGCCGGCCGGATGCCCCCCGACAAGTGGAAAGAGTACCTGGAAGACAAGCGCCATCCCTTGGAAAACAAGGCTCTCAAGGGGCAGTATCCGCCCGGCTCCACCTTCAAGATCATAACGGCCCTGGCCGGCTTGGAGGAGGGGCTCATAAACGAGCGGACCACGGTCGTCTGCCGGGGCTCTTACACCCTTGGAGGCAGCAAGTTTGGCTGCTGGCAGAGAAAGGGGCACGGCGCGGTCAACCTGAAGCGGGCGCTCAAGGAGTCGTGCGACGTCTATTTCTACCAACTGGGTGAAAAACTCGGGATCGACAAGATTGCCGCTTATTCCCGCGCGTTAGCCCTTGGTGCCCCCATGGGGGTAGGGCTTGACAATGAGAAGGGGGGGCTCATCCCGACGTCGGAATGGAAGGAGAAGCGTCACAAGAAGAAATGGTTGCAAGGTGACACGCTCCCTGCTTCAATCGGTCAGGGGTATGTCCTCATGACCCCGATCCAGCTGGCCTCCATGATTGCTTCCGTTGCCACTGATGGTGTCGTGTACCGCCCCCACCTCATCAAGCGGATCATTGATCAGGACGGCAGGGTTATCCAGGAGTTCAAGCCGGAGATTCTTGCCAGGTCGGGAATCGGCACGCGGAGTTTCAGGCTGGTGAAGGAGGGGCTTTCCGCCGTCGTCAACGAGGGGGGGGGGACCGGCGGGATGGCACGGCTTTATGAGGTGCACGTGGCAGGCAAGACCGGTACGTCGCAGGTAGTGAAGCTCCGTGACAGAAAAGGGGGCATCCCCTACCAATACCGGGACCATGCCCTCTTCGTCGGCTTTGCCCCCTACGATAAACCCGAAGTGGCAGTGGCCGTGGTGATTGAGCACGGCGAGCACGGCGGCTCCGCAGCTGCACCGATTGCAGGGAGAATCCTTCGCGCCTATTTCGAGGGGAAGGGAACCATCCGGAGGCCAGTCAGGCAGGGGGCAGCTGCCGATACGGGAGGAGAGTCTGAGCAGGAGCCGGCGGCGACTGAACAGAGCGGCGGCGAGCCGCAGGGACAGGAAGAACAATGATCGATCGCAGACTTTTTACCAACTTCGACTGGACGCTCCTCGTGCTCGTGCTCCTCATCAGTGCCATCGGCGTGGTTAATATCTACAGTGCATCTGCCTCATACACCCTTGCAGGGGCACCGTATTATCTCAAGCAGTTCTACTGGATTGTTGCCAGCCTGATCCTTGTGGTCCTTGCCTGCAGCATCGACTACCATCTCTTCGAGGATGTGGCCTACTGGTTTTACGGGATACTCTGTGTCGTCCTGATTGTCGTGCTGTTGATGGGAAAGACATCCATGGGGGCTACCCGCTGGCTTCATCTTGGCTTTTTCAGCATCCAGCCGTCCGAACCGATGAAAGTGGTTATGATCATGACCCTTGCCCGGTTCCTCTCCCGCTATCCGGCCGTAGACGGCTTGACTCTGCGGGATCTGGTCTATCCCTTCCTCTTTGTGGGGGGGCCGGCGGTTCTCATCATGAAGCAGCCCGACCTCGGCACTGCCATCGTCGTGATCCTCATCGCCTGCTCCATGATCGCATACGTGGGGGTACGCATCTCGGCCCTCGTTACCTGTCTTGCGGCAACGGTGCCCGTGGTCTATTTGGGGTGGCACTTCTTTCTGCGGGATTACCAGAAAAACCGCGTGCTCAACTTCCTCAATCCCGAGCGCGATCCGCTCGGGACCGGTTATCACATTATCCAGAGCAAGATTGCAGTTGGTTCAGGGGGACTTTTCGGCAAGGGTTACATGCAGGGAACCCAGACTCAGCTCCGATTCCTTCCGGAGCAGCACACCGATTTCGCTTTTTCGGTATTCGGGGAGGAGTGGGGGTTCATCGGATGCCTGACATTGCTGGTTCTCTATATTTCCCTCATTTTGTGGGGGCTCCACATTGCCGGCAGGTGTAACGACCGCTTTGGCAGTCTCATGGCCGTTGGGGTAACGGCCATGCTCTTCTGGCATACCATCATTAATATTGGCATGGTCATCGGGGTTTTTCCGGTGGTCGGCGTCCCCCTGCCGCTTTTCTCCTACGGCGGTACATCCATGATCACATCAATGATTGGCGTGGGGATACTGCTCAACATCAGCATGCGCAGGTTTATGTTCTAGTCTAGTATCCCTTTCGTCCCGCTAGTTAAGTTAGGCCACCTTGTTGTTCAGCAAGATGATCCCCTCTAGGCCGGCAATCCAGATGGTCCCGCAGGTGGTGCATTCAAGCAGGTTGTCGGCATATCCGTCAGAATGCATGTCGATTTCGATTTTTGTGTGATCGTTGCAGATGGGGCATTTCATGGTGTTTCATCTCCTTCTCGGTAGTATATTCGCTGCACTATACGGCAACGGTCACAGGCATTGCAATGGGCCATTTTATATAAAATAGCTCTAAAACAATAGTTTAGACCGTTTTGCTGTTTTGTCGCGTGGGTTGCAATTATAAAACAGCCGACGATGGTCAGGGTGACACTATTGAGACAGAACCTGCAACATAATGAATATTAATCGTAAATTGCATCTAGAACGTAATTATTCGAAAATTTAAAGTAATCGACCCATATTGCTGAAATTTTCTGCTGCGATTGTGAAATAAAATCCCCCTTAAGGCTTCGAACCATTGTTTGGAACCCCTGGTTCCCCGCAACGTTCTAACGTTCTTTTTCCCCAAGCACGGTTAGCGCCGCAATCCCAATCATCCTTTTGTATCTATCCAATTCCGGTCCGAAGGTTGCAGATTACAACATATCTTAGATGTGGTTAATCGTTCGGGCGTGTCAGTTGTTTTCCGAATGTAGCACTAATCATTGAGTTATTTCATGGTATCCAGTTTGACTTTTTCCGGTAAAGAGGGGTTGCAGGGTAAGTCATATCACCGGATATCCGGTTATTTGACGGTGCACTTGGTGCGGGTGTTCGAACGGAATAGAAGTCGTTAGTATTCATTGAGGCGATTACGGAGTGTTTTTGCTGTGTTACAGATAGGGTCGACCATGCCGTGTCAAAATAACAACTTTAAGGATAATGAATTTTTCGTTGCTAATTTGGCTGGTGCCGTTAAAATGCAATTCATAATCGACTTGACAAAAGATATCGACACGTTACTGTATTCTATTAGGTTAGCGATAGCTAACTCGAAACCTGATTCAACTGCCAACTGCCTCGACAGCTTGTTGCAGACCCTCCCACTGACGACCTCCCGTTATTCAGGCTCAAGAGTACATAGGCCGAGCCGCGCAGGTGGGAAAAGAAACGCATCCAGTTACGTGCAAGCGAATGATTCGTTGCTATCCAAGGTTAGGTGTGTCCTCGTCAAGGCTGCGGTTCGTTGAAGCGGGCAGTGGAATCCCCGTTGGTTTCATGAGATGCGATGGGCGGTTTTACGCAGGGTTTTCACACATACAACACGAAGGAGGTGATGAACAGAGAAGGTGAGTTCATTCAATTGCAGTCAGCTAATGAAGTGCATTGCAGGAAAAAACACGAAAGGAGCAGAAAGGATATGAAACAGAAAGTATTGCTGAGCGCAGCGCTCACCGTTACGACGCTTCTAGGAGCAGCCGTCATCTGGGCGAATGTTCCGCCTCCCCCGGTCAATCAAACCATCGGTATTTTCGACACCCAGTTCGGCCAGCTTACGAGACCGGACTGTCTCACCGCGGCACCCTGCCACGTGAGCGACGAAATTCTCGTCCCGCGGCACCACAACCTCGTTGAGACCGAGGGTAAGCAGTGCCTTGATTGCCACCGGCTGGTCCAGGATCCGAATACCGGCATCTTCGGCTTCGCCGACTTCAGAAATTGTCTTCAGGTTGGGTGCCATATCTCTTCTCCGCACCACGTTACCACGCAGGCACAGCAGCAGAATTGCCAGGCCTGCCACGGCAGCCTGATCGACAACCCCGGCGACGGGCACTTCATCCCCACCTACGCCAAGTCGAGCGTCACGCCGAACACCAAGTGGTTCGGGAACAACCCGAACGACCCGAAGACCTACGGTGGCTGCGCGGTTTGCCACCAAGCGGATCTGACCACCACGCCACGCCCGATCCTCTCCAACCAGGATACCCATCACGGCACGGGTATCGGTTTCCCCCCCTCCCAGACCGGTCTTCCCATGCAGGTCGGTGACTGCAGCTGGTGCCATGGCAATGTGACCAACAACGCTACCCTCCTGGACATCAGGAAGTGCGAGCAGTGCCACGGTATCAATTCGCTCCACAACATCCAGGTTGACTCTCCTGCCGCCGCCAACGTCGGTACGATCGTTCCTGGCCAGGAAAGTGCCGGCTACGGCCACATCGGCAACAACAGCGACTGCTTCGGCTGCCACGGCTTCTTCGGCATGGCCGATACGGCCACTGCTCCGGCGACTATCCCGTCGGTGAGCGGCGTGAGCAAGCAGGTTCTTGCCGCAAATGTTGAAAACGTCCTGACTGTTCAAGGCCAGAGCTTCGTCAACAGCGATTCGACCGGTTCTGTTATCGTCAAGCCGGTAGTCACGGTAACCAACGGTTCCGTCTCCCTTACCGTGCAGCCGGTTTCCATCACCGACACCGAGGTGAAGGTTACTGTTCCGGCTCTCGTCGCTGGCAACTATGAGCTGCGCATCGACAAGCAGGGGACGTTCAGCAACCCGGTCAAACTGGTTGTTATCGCCCCCACGAGCATCAAGTCCGCTTCCATTTCCGGCAGGACCGTCACCATCACCGGCGCTGGCTTTGGCCAGGCACCCCCGGCCGACTACAATTCGGGCATGGGTGTA
>CAJPFF010000239.1 GCA_905339345.1 Geobacteraceae bacterium
TGTTGCTACGCGTTAAAAATTCCCCAGATTTTCTGAGATCTGCGCGTTCAAAATTACCCAGGGTGATTAACCTCCGCTGCTCGATTGTTGAGCAGGGAAGTCGAGGAGATGATCACCATGAAGCAACTGGGGAAGATACGACGTTTGTACTACCGTGACGGGCTGACGATTTCGCAGATCGAGCGGCGCACGGGACTGACGAGGAAGACGGTCAGGCGCTGGCTGAAGGCGGCCGAGGGGACGGAGCCGAAGTACCGGCGGGTGCCTGGCGAGACCAAGATCGGGCCGTTTGCCGAGCGGCTCACCAAGATGCTGGAGACGGATGCGCGGCGCCCGAGGCGCGACCGGCGCACGGCGCTGAAGCTCCATGCCGAGCTGAAGGCGGCGGGCTTTGCCGGCGACTACAGCCGTGTGACCGAATTCATCCGGCACTGGCGGGAGGGTGGGGGCGCGGCGCTCGCCAAGGCCTACGTTCCGCTCCAATTCGAGCCGGGAGAAGCGCACCAGTTCGACTGGAGCGAAGAGCACCTGGTGGTGGGCGGGGTGTGGCGCAAGATCATGGCCGCGCATCTGAAGCTGTGTTTCAGCCGGGCCTTTGTCGTGCAGGCCTATCCCACGCAAAGCCACGAGATGCTGTTCGATGCCCACACGCGGGCCTTTGCCGCGCTGGGCGGCGTTCCGCGGCGCGGCATCTACGACAACATGAAGACGGCGGTCGATCGCGTCAAGAAAGGCAAGGCGCGCATCGTCAATACGCGCTTTGCCGCGATGGCCTCCCACTACCTGTTCGACACCGACTTCTGCAACGTCGCTTCCGGCTGGGAGAAGGGCGTGGTCGAGAAGAACGTCCAGGACAGCCGCCGGCGCCTGTGGCAGGAAGCCGGCCGCGAGCGCTTCGGCTCCTTCACCGAACTGAACCTGTGGCTCTTGGCCCGCTGCCGGGCGCTGTGGCAGGAGTTGAAGCATCCCGAGTTCGATCTGACGCTCTCCGAGATGCTTGAGGAGGAGCAGCCCGCGCTGATGCCGATGATCACGCCCTTCGACGGCTACGTCGAGACCCTGGGCAAGGTCTCCAGCACCTGCCTGGTGGTCGAGGAGCGTAACCGCTACTCGGCGCCGTGCGAACTGGTCGGGCAGATGGTCGGCATCCGCATCTACCCGGAGCGGATCGACCTGGTCAGCCACGATGCCGTGGTGGCGAGCCACGCGAGGAGCTTCGGCAGGGGCGAGACGCGCTACGACTGGCAACACTACATCCCGCTGATCGAACGAAAGCCCGGCGCGCTCAGAAACGGCGCGCCCTTCGCCGACATGCCCGAGCCGCTTCTGCGGCTGCGCGCGCTCTTGCTGCGCCGCGAAGGCGGCGACCGTGTCATGGCCAAGGCGCTCGCCGCCGTGCCCCGGCACGGGCTGGAGGCGGTGCTGGTAGCCGTGGAACTCGTGCTCGAATCGGGCAACGCCAGCGTCGAGCATGTCGAGAACGTGCTCAACCGGCTCAAATCGGCGCCGCCGCCGCAGCCGATCGAGACGGCGCTTGGCGTGGCCGAGGCGCCGCTGGCCGACACCGGCCGCTACGACCGCCTGCGCAAGGAGGCGAGCCATGCGTGAGATTGCCGCCGAACTGAAGAGCCTGCGCCTGTACGGCATGGCCGGCGCCTGGGAGGAGTTGGCCGCCCAGGGGGATGCGGCCGCGCTGCAGGGCTCGCGCTGGCTCGTCGAGCATCTGCTCGGCGCCGAGCACACCGACCGGGCGATGCGCTCGGTGCGCTATCAGATGCACGCCGCCCGCTTCCCCGTGCACCGGGATCTGGCCGGCTTCGACTTCGAACAGTCGAAGGTCGATCGCGGCCTGGTCGTCGAGCTGGCCGATCTCGCCTTCACCGAGGCGGCCCACAACGTAGTGTTCATCGGCGGCACGGGCACCGGCAAGACGCATCTGGCCACCGCCCTGGGGGTGTCGGGCATCACCCATCACGGCAAGCGGGTGCGCTTCTACTCGACGGCGGACTTGGTCAATTCCCTGGAGCGGGAGAAGGCCGAGGGGCGCGCCGGCAGGCTCGCCTTCGCGCTTATGCGCATGGACCTGGTGATCCTGGATGAACTGGGCTATCTCCCCTTCAGCCAGGCCGGCGGGGCGCTGCTCTTCCACCTGCTCTCGAAACTCTACGAGCACACCAGCGTGATGATCACGACCAACCTCACCTTCGCCGAGTGGGCGGCCGTCTTCGGCGATGCCAAGATGACCACGGCGCTGCTCGACCGCCTCACGCACCACTGCCACATCGTGGAAACCGGCAACGAGTCCTATCGCTTCCGCCACAGCAGCGCCACGGCCAAGACCCGGATCAAGGCGCGCGAACAGAGCCGGCGCGGCAAGGCCGCGGCAAAGGAAGGCGTGTCTTGAGCGGCGGCCGCGCGGGGAAATCCGCTTCGGGCTACGCCCTGCGCGGCTTCCCCCGCGCAAACCGGGCCGCGCCGCATGCTCCGCAAGAAAAACCAGTGACTACGGGAGGAAAACCAAACCGACGAATTACGCTACACTTATCCACAGCCGCCTCTATGACAGGCGGCTATAGCCCCTGGGTAAAATTCAACGCGCATCCCTGGGTATTTTTAAACGCGCAGCGACAATCGACCACCATCGGCGCTTTGACACCTGAAACTCTTGCTAAACCGGCAATCAAGGCGGTGGCAAAAATCTGGTTCTCACCAGCAGATCGATCAAACGTGATCTCTTTTCCAGTTTTACCATGTATGTGGGTCGTTCCGTCATCGAGAATCGTTATTTTGTCGACTTGGTTCTTGTGGGCAAGCTGCTTGTAGACTTTGGTCATCGCGGTTGCAAGCTCACTCACCTTGAGCGGGAAAAGCGCCGGAATTATCTCTTCAATGACGCGGCGCACGCGATCTGACCGTTCCACAGTTGCACGAACCGGGCTAGATTTATCTAGTTCATTTTTCTCGCGATTGTATTCCGCGCTTTGCGATTGGATTTGTGCTTGAAGCGTATCAATCTTGCGGTTATCCGCCCGAATACGCTCCGCAAGAGCATCCATTTGACTCAGGATGTCATTGAGTTTCTTCTTTAGTGCTGCAAGCGTGCCATCGCGGTCGATACCTTCAAGTCGGGAAACCTTTCTCCCCAATTCGTCGACACGCTGCTGTAGGGCATGTTGCTCATTGAGTAGATCGTGAATCTCCCGCTGTCCAAGACTGAGAGTGTCCATGAAGTCCAATGCCTTGCGGCGCAGAGCATCATGCAGGTAATCATGGACAACGTCTTTCGCACAGTCTTCAGGTGGCGGATAGAAAAGGCTCGCCCAAGCAGACTCTAGGCGCCCTTTGATCGCGAACAACTGGTCGTCAGTTAGGGCTGGATCTATAGTCGGCGATGTTTGCGCCATGAATGCGGACTCGAACTCAGCCTTACGCGGTTCTAGAGCGCGCTTTTCTGTTTCCCAATCTGCTAGCTTGATTTCGGCGAGCAACTGCGTACGAAAATCATCGAGTAGGTCTTTTGGCAAAAGGTGAAATGGCAAGCGACCGGAGAGAATCCCCTCCAGTTTTCGCTGACTATCCTTAAGTTGGTTGCGCAACTGTTCGCGCTCTTCCACCAGGTCTTTTACAGTGGCAATATCGCTGCCGCCACCGCCGGCAGATGTAATGCGGTCGACGAGTGATTGTTGTTCAGCACGCAGTTGCAGTCTCTCTGCTTCGCTTTGCTCGGCATCCTGTTTGAGCGCATTGAGCTGATCTTGATTTGCCGTCAACGTTTCCAGCAAGCGGGCGAGATTGCCTTCGTCTACGGACTCGATTTCGTTGCGCTTGGCAGCCTCAAAGCTTTTCAGGCGCTCGGCGAGTGAGCGCAACAGAACAACCCCAAGCAAACCCTCTAGCCCTTGCTTCACCTGCTCTAGCCGCGACTGGTCGGCCAGCTTCTTAACTTCCTCACCATCAAAGAAAAAGAATGGAGCAACGTGGGCGGGTACAAATTGGATCTCATCGAGAAGATCAGCGAGGTGAAATCCGTTGCGGCCATCTACTCGCGGGGTACCTGGAATGCCGCGAACTACCTCACGAACGACAGCCTCTTCCTCATTAGTCCAGTTCCCGTTTGCACGAAAATACCACTTGCGGCCAATGTCGATCGCTTTCGTTCTCGTCTTATTGATGATAATTCGAACACTCATCGTGTCGAGGCCATCGCGCTTGGCTTCGCCGTTGAATGCCCGTTCCAGGAAGGTCGGGAATCCTTTCTTGTCGTCAGTCTTTAGACCGGCCCGTGCGAGGTGAACTATCGCATCTTTGCCATATAGACACAGGTAGAGTGCCTCAAGTATCGATGTCTTGCCGTATCCATTCATGCCACCGATTAGAACAATATTTCGCTCGTCGGTCGGCTCCGGAAACGAGAACACCTGGTGTTGATAGCCCTTGAAGCATGTCAACTCCAGCCGTGAAATCCACATACCGCTCCCCTCCTGTTTTTTGTTATTCGATACGACCGAGAATCTCTTCAAAGCGTTGGTAGATACCGTGCGCACGTTCCTGATGTTGGCGCTCGCGTTGAACCATTACGAGTTCTGTCAGCACATCGACGGGTACACCATGTTTTTCGCAGACTTTCTCCATCGCAGCCTGCGCGTCCTCATCTGCCCATAGAGGCAGATCGTTCAAGTACCCTTCGTCATAGTATCCATCAGCCATCGGCTAGCCCCTTTTCTTGCTGGAGATCGGTAGTCCAGAACTGGTATATCAGGTCAAGCTCTTCATCGGTAATCAGGCGGGCACCAAACTCCTCCTGGACGCGAAGCAGGTACTCAAGAATCTGCTTGCGCGCCTGCACCGTGAAGGGGCCAGGAATGTGCTTACCAGATGCGTCAAAGGAGAGACGGCCGTTGCGGCGATGAGCTTGTCGCATCTCCGGATTGTTGCGGATTGCCTTAAGCCAATCTCGAAACTCTACAAGTGGCTTGAAATGGTGATTTCCAGAGTCGATGAATCCCTGCAAGCTCTTGTCTTTTTCGACGACGGTACAAGTCCAGCAACCAAAACGGCTATTTCTGGTTCCACAGCCTGGTGCCTCGCTTTGACTTAACACAACAGGACATTCGCCCCCTTCGGCATCTCGGTAGAGTTGAAAGAGGTCGCGATGATTTCCACCCCACGGCGCATGGAAGGAACCGAGTATTTCCCATACGTCATCAGTCGTAAGATCGACAATTGGGCGATAAATGAAAGCACCCGTTAAATCTGTATGGGGTGTCAGGTTGGAGCCTCGATCATTCCGACGTTTGTCGATGGATCGCTGGCGGGTTTGACTCTCATCGCGGCGAACGCCAAGAACCACAATGGCAGCACCATATTGAGAGATATTGCGTTTGATGTATCCGCTGGTTGGCTGAATTTTCAGGCGATCAGTACACCAACGCATTGTGAGATTGGGACTTGGATAGCCCTTACCGATCAGCAGCACCCAGAAAGTCTTATCGGACTCTGGGTGGGTGCGAGCCACGGTAATTGGCAGGTTCATGTTTTGCGCGGCTGCCTCAATGCACTTTGTGACGACATCCAGATGGGTTATAACCAACGGACTTTCGACCAAAGTGTCGTTCGACACAATGTGAACTTCCCGGCTGCGCTGCGATGGTGGAATCGACAACAAAGCTTCGAATACGCCGTGTGCAACGACAGTACTGTCTTTTCCTCCAGAAAACCCGACAACCCAAGGAAACCTGTGGGTTGAGTCCAGATATTCGTCTCGAATACCCCGGACAATGTCCCGCCAGCGTTCGGCAATGGACTCATCGTCAGCGATTTCCGTGCGCTCACCCATGAAATAACTCAACGGGAGATCAACCGCTCCCGGAGCAAAACCCATGTTTTCAGTTGCTTCGATTGTCATTTCGTTCAATTATGTCTCTACGTACCGGCGGAGCCTGTTGATGTTGCCAGAAAGATGACAAATGGTCTATCAGAGGCAGTTCGGCCAAGGGCAATAGGTAAGAGTCGATACAAGCATTTTCACTTCGATCAAGGTCACCAGATGAGCCAATGGCTGCATGGCAACGAATGAGGCGACCAGAGTACAGCGAAACCGGGATTTGTTAAGACTGGGAGACGTGTGGTACTTGAGCCAACTTCCACGCCTAAGGTGCTTTCCTCAATACCGACCCCAGAACACCATACCGAGCACCACAAAGACAAAGCCCCTCTAGGCATAACACCTGAGGGGCTTTGAGCATATGGTGGCCAGGGGCGGAATCGAACCGCCGACACGCGGATTTTCAATCCGCTGCTCTACCAACTGAGCTACCTGGCCGCAAAAGAGGCGCGATTATACTGGTTCCGGCGGGAATCGCAAAACCCCTGGATAGGCGCGACATGGGCTGCGGCGGGGCCGCCGACGATAACTTTTGTCGAATTCGCTGCAGCGAAGCATCCGGCCTCCATACTGCCGCCCAGCCTCATGGCGTAAAAAGGAAATTTCATCTTTTGCGTCGCACCATCAATACATCACTGCAAGCACATCTTCCAACCAACTGACTTCCTGTAAGCAATCTGTCAGTTTTTCCCGACGATAATGCAGGCTACCCGGAGATTTCTGGTCAACGACTTCTGGGTGAGGAGAGCGGTGCGTGCAAGAGGGGAAACCCCGGGCGCACCGAAAACGGCCGCAGCAACTGCCCGCCCCGAGCGGGCAATGTCTGCGGCGCTTGTCAAAAAAGGAGGAGTCGCTTCCATGCAACTTACCGAAAAGCACAAGGAGTACTGGAGTCGAAACCTGAAAATCACGAGCATCCTGTTCGTGATCTGGTTCGTCTTCACGTTCGTCACGGGCTGGTTTTCGCGTGAACTGAACAGCATCACCTTCATCGGGCCGCTCGGCTTCTATTTGGCCGCGCAGGGCTCGCTGGCGATCTACGTGATCATCATCGTGTTCTACGCCAAGACCATGAACAAGCTGGACAACGAGTACGGCGTCCAGGAAGGGGAGGAAGACTGATATGTCCCAGGTAACCCAATCCCAGTTCTACGCCAACCTGAAGAAGTACTACACCTTCTACACGGGCGGCTTCATCACCTTCGTCATCATCGTCGGCATCCTCGAGCAGCTCGGCGTGCCGAACAAGGTGCTCGGCTACATGTTCCTCTTCGCCACCATCCTGCTCTACGCCGGCATCGGCTTCATGTCGAAGACGGCGGAGGTCGCGGAATACTAGGTGGCGGGACGACGCGTGCCGGCGCTCTTCAACGGCATGGCGACCGGCGCCGACTGGATGTCCGCCGCCAGCTTCATCGGCATGGCCGGCACCCTCTACCACGCCGGCTTCGACGGCCTCGCCTTCGTCATGGGCTGGACCGGCGGCTACTGCCTGGTGGCGCTGTTCCTCGCACCCTACCTGCGCAAGTTCGGCCAGTTCACGATTCCGGACTTCCTCGGTGCCCGCTACGGCGGCAACATCCCGCGCTTCATCGGCATCATCGTCGCCATCACCTGTTCGTTCACCTATGTGATCGCGCAGATCTACGGCGTCGGCATCATCACCAGCCGCTTCACCGGACTGGAGTTCGGCGTCGGCGTGTTCGTCGGCCTCGCTGGCATCCTGGTGTGCTCCTTCCTCGGCGGCATGAAGGCGGTGACCTGGACCCAGGTGGCCCAGTACATCATCCTGATCGTGGCCTACATGATCCCGGTGGTCTGGCTGTCGGTGAAGCACACCGGCATCCCCATCCCGCAGATCTCCGCCTACACCACGGCCCTGCCGAAGGTGACGGCGCTGGAGAAGGAGTTCAACGACAAGAGCACGCCGAAGGGCGCCGCCGAGGACTCGGTGCGCCAGATCTTCCGCGACAAGGTCGCCGCGGCCGACGCCAAGCTGAAGGGCCTGGAGACCGGCGGCGCAGCCTTCCTCGCCGAGGAAAAGGCCAAGGTGACCGCCAAGGTAGCCGAGCTGAAGGGCGCCGCCGCGCCCGACGTCAAGGCTGTCGAAGCCGCCGAGAAGGCCCTCAAGGACTTCCCGGCCGACCCGGCAGCCGCCAAGAAGGCCTGGACCGCCGAGAAGACCGGTGCCGCCGCCAAGACCGCTGCGGTCAAGGCCCACGCCGATCCCTTCCCGGGCAAGGACGAGGCCGCGCAGAACAAGGCGCGCAAGAACTTCCTCGCCCTGGTGCTCTGCCTGATGGTCGGCACGGCCGCCCTGCCGCACATCCTGATGCGCTACTACACGACGCCGTCGGTCAAGGAGGCGCGCATCTCGGTGGGCTGGTCGCTGTTCTTCATCTTCCTGCTCTACTTCACCGCGCCGGCGCTGGCCATCCTCGTGAAATACGAGGTGTACAGCAACGTTATCGGCTCGCAGTTCTCGGCCTTGCCAGGCTGGGTGGCCAACTGGGCAGCGGTGGACAAGACGCTGATGGCGGTCACCGACTTCAACAAGGACGGCATCGTGCAGCTGGCGGAGCTCACCATCGGCGGCGACCTGATCGTGCTGGCCACGCCGGAAATCGCCGGCCTGCCCTACGTGATCTCGGGCCTCGTCGCGGCCGGCGGTCTGGCTGCGGCCCTCTCCACCGCCGACGGCCTGCTGCTGACCATCGCCAACGCGCTCTCGCACGATCTCTACTACAAGATGATCGACCCGAACGCACCGACGGTGCGCCGCATCGCCGTGTCGAAGGGCCTGCTGCTGGTGGTCGCCCTGCTCGCTGCCTACGTCACCTCGCTCAAGCCGGGCAACATCCTGTTCCTGGTCGGCGCGGCGTTCTCGCTGGCGGCCTCGGGCTTCTTTCCGGCGCTGGTGGCAGGCGTGTTCTGGAAGCGGGCCAACAAGCTCGGCGCCATCCTCGGCATGTCGGCTGGCCTGTTCGTCTGCGGCTACTACATGTACCTGACCTATCCGTTCTTCGGCGTGAATGCCCCGCTCTGGTGGGACATCACCCCGATTTCTTCGGGTATCTTCGGCATTCCCGCCGGCTTCATCGGCGTGATCGTCGGCACGCTGATTTCCCCGGCGCCGTCGAAGGAAGTGCAGGAACTGGTCGACCACGTCCGCTACCCGAACCTGGCGGGCGATATCGACACGTCCGGTCGCTAAGAACTACGAGGAGGAGGGGGGGAACCCCCTTGTTGAGCCCGCCGGAAGGCGGGCTCTTTTTTTGAGGGCTCCGGGAGTCCTCAAAAAAAGAGCAGGATTACGAACGGTGGGTTTCGAAGAACTCCTGCACCTCGGCAGGCACCAGATGGCGCAGGTCCGGTCGTTCGGCATCCTTGATCAGCTTCATCGCGCGCTTCGGCTCGAAGCTGGCCAGGCGCTTGGCGATCACGGTGACCTGGTCTGGCTGGTTGGCATGGTGGCAGGCCATGGCCCACTGGTAGAAGGCCTCGCCGTTCATCGGCTGCAGCTCGGCGGCCTTGGCGAAGGCGGCGGCGGCCTCGGCATGCTCGCCCAGGCGGGCCCGCGCCATGCCGAGGCCGTACCAGGCGAGGTCGAGGGCGGGATTCAGGCGCACGGCTTCGCCGAAGGCGGCGACGGCATCGTCCGGCCGGCCGGCTTGCTCCAGTACGTAGCCATGGTTGAAGTGCATGCCGGCGTCGCCCGGCATCAGGCTCAGCGCTTCGATGAACCATTTGTCGGCGACGTCGTACTGCTTCCTGCGCGCGGCGATGAAGGCTAGGTTACAGGCCGCCTTGGCATTGTTCGGCCGCAAGCGATAGGCAGCGGCATATTCGTTGAAAGCTTTTTCTTCCTGGCCGAAGAAATGCAGCAGCCAGCCGCGGGCATAATGGCGGAAGTGTTCAAAATCCATTGCAGCACCTCGAATCGGAAGGCCAAGACAATACCATGACTCAGATCGATCTGTTCCTTGTTTCCGTCCTGCGCGCATTGGTCGAGGTGGGCCTGCTGGCCCTGATCGGCCAGGGCGTGCTGGCCCTGCTGGCGGGCGGGCGACGCCACACCAATTTCGTCTACAAGCTGTTCCTCGTCATCACCAGCCCGGTGATCAAGGTCTGCCGCTGGATCACCCCGAAGGTGATCATCGACAAGCACCTGCCTTTCGTCGCCTTTTTTCTGCTGTTCTGGGTCTGGATCCTGCTGGCCTGGGTCAAGCGCGAGCTGTGCGTGCTGAGCGGCCTGCCGCCCGCTTGCTGATCACAAGGTCGGCTGGAATTTCTCCGGCTGCTGCGCCAGCAGCGCCGAGACGGTGAAGCGGCGGCGCGGGAACACCGCCTGCGCCAGCGTGCCGCGACCGGACGGGCTGGCCTTCAGCTGCACGCTGCCGCGATGCAGCTCGGCGATCTCGCGCACGATGGCCAGGCCGAGGCCGCTGCCCGGCGCCTCGTTGCCGAGCACGCGGTAGAAGCGCTCGAAAATGAGCTCGCGGTCGGCCTCGGCAACGCCCGGCCCGTCGTCCTCGACTTCGAACACGGCGAATTCCGTCGCACACGTGCGCACCGTGACACGGCCGCCTTCCGGAGTGTATTTCACGGCGTTGTCGATCAGGTTCACGATCAGCTCGCGCAGCAGCAGCGGATTGCCATTCACCTGCAGCGGCCAGCCGGTGCCCTCGAAGCCGAGGTCGATCTTCTTGACCATGGCGGCGGGTACCCACTCGAGCGTGGCTTCGCGCGCCAGCGCCTCGATATCGACGCGCTCGATGGCGTGGGTTTTTTCCGAACTCGCCTCGGCGCGCGCCAGGGCCAGCAGCTGGTTCACCATGCGCGCGGCGCGGTCGGCGCTCTCGGCGATCTGGCGCAGCGAAGCGCGCATCTGCTCCGTGTCGGACTCGCGCAGCGCCAGTTCGGTCTGCATCTTCAGTCCGGTGAGCGGGGTGCGCATCTGGTGGGCGGCATCGCCGATGAAGCGCTGCTGCGCCTGCAGGTTCTGCTCGAGCCGCGCCATCATGTCGTTGAAGGCGCGGATGACGGGCTTCACCTCCTCCGGCACGCCGACGGTCGGGATCGGCGAGAGGTCCGTCGGCAGGCGGCGGCGGATGGCGACGCCGAGGCGGTTGAGCGGCGCGATGCCGCGCGAGAGGCCGAACCAGACCAGCAGCACGGCGAGCGGAATGACGGCAAACTGCGGCAGCGTCACGCCGGAGATGATGCGGCTGGACAGCGCGTTGCGCTTGTGGCGCGTCTCGGCCACCTGCAGCAGTACCGGTTCCTTGTCCGGCAGCGGCTTCAGATAAAGCATGGCGACGCGCACCGGTTCGTTGTGGATCTCGTCGTCGCGGAAATAGGCTCTGCCGAAGTCGATCCTGAGGGGCGGCTCGACCCAGCGGATGGCCACCTCGCCGGCCACCAGCTCGTTCCTGAAACCGAGCACCTGGAAGTACACGGTGTCCAGTTCGTCGCGCTGGAGGAAACTGCGCGCCTGGGGCGGGATGTCCACCTTGAGGCGACCGTCGCGCACTTGCACCAGCCCGGCGATGGCCTGGGCGCTATCCGCCAGCGCCTTGTCGTAGGGATCGTCGGCGATACCGTTGGCCACGCCCTGGATGAGGATCACGCTGAGCGGCCAGATCAGCAGCAGCGGCATCAGCATCCAGTCGAGGATCTCGCCGAACACCGACTGGCGCTCGCCCTCCTCCTGCCAGCGGCGGAACAGCCTGTCGCTAAGCGCCATCCGGCCGATCCAGGCAGTAGCCGAGGCCGCGCACGGTGCTGATGTGCACGCCGCCCGTCTCCAGCTTCTTGCGCAGGCGGTGCACATACACCTCGATGGCGTTGGTGCTGACTTCCTCGCCCCAGCCGCAGAGGTGATCGACCAGCTGCTCCTTGCTGACCAGCCGGCCGGCGCGCAGCAAGAGGATTTCCAGCAGCGCCAGCTCGCGCGCGGACAAATCCACCATCTGGCCATCGAGGCGCGCGCAGCGCTCGGTCTGGTCGTAGGTCAGCGGGCCGCATTCGATGCGGGTCGGATTGCCGGTGCCGCGTCGGGTGAGCGCGCGCACGCGCGCCTCCAGTTCGGGCAGGGCAAAGGGCTTGGTGAGATAGTCGTCGGCGCCGGCATCCAGTCCGCGCACGCGGTCCTCGAGGCCGTCCTGCGCGGTCAGGATCAGCACCGGGATGGGCGACTTGCGCGCCCGCAGTCGCTTGAGCACCTCGATGCCGTTCATTTTCGGCAAGCCGAGGTCGAGGATGAGCAGGTCGAACGGCTGCGAGAGCAGCGCCGCATCGGCATCCCGGCCATTGGCGACGTGGTCGACGGCATGGCCGGCCTTGCGCAGCGTGCGCACCAGCCCGTCGGCAATGATGGGGTCGTCTTCGGCAAGCAGAATGTGCATGGAATGGCGATTGTAAGGCGAGCGTAAGCCCGAAGGTTTAGCCTCGAACGGCTGTTCTCCTTTTACCCGGTCCGCGGGGATCGCCGGCCGCGCCGGCAGGCCCCGGGAAGCGGACCAGGCTGCATCGGCCCGCTCCCCGCCGTTTTTTTCCGGATGCCTGTTCCGTTCAGGCTTGCGGCAGATGCGGCAGGATGCCGCTCCAGAACTCATCCGCCTTGCGCTTGCCCGCCACGTTTCCCAGGGTATCTCGGGTTATCTCGATCCTCGCGCGCAGTTCGGCTGTGGTTCTGCATCTCTCGATCGGCTCCATCAGGATGTCCGCGTCCGGCCCGAGATGGTCGTTGAGGTAGCGGCGGGCAAAGCTGATCGCCTCATGGACGGCGGGTTGTGGCGCAGCCGCCGGCACAACGGGAGGCGGGGGGGGCGGTGCTGCCGCAGGCGCCGCCTGGCCCGGCACGGGCGGCGTCCTTCCCTCGATCAGCGCCTGCGCCGCGATCCAGAATTCCTCTGCCCTGCGCTTCTTGCCCATGCCGGCGATGGCGTCGCGTGTTTTCTCGATGCGGGTGCGCAGTTCGGGGATCGTCTTGCAGCGGTCGATGGCTTCCGACAGCATGTCGGCATCCGGGCCGAGCACTTCGTCGAGAAAGTGTTCGGCATAGCGCATCGTGTTCTTCATGATGAGCTGGTCCTGCGGTGCGAGGGCTGCCGGCCGGGCCGTCGCCGCTGTCGGCGCGGCAACTCCCGCTTCCGGCGCAATGAAGCCGCCATCAATCAGCCTGGCCAGCAGCGCCGGCGGGTCGGGCATGTGCTTCGCACGGGCAAGCAGCTCGCTGCCCGCCGTCTTGCCGTCGACCATCACCAGCAAGGTGCGCTCGCGCATCCCGAGTACGGTGCGCTGCGCCATCTCCTCCTGACCTTTCTGGGTTTTTCTGTAAACGGCATCGAGATCCATTTACACGCCCTTCCGGTTCTACTTTAGTGATAGCAATATAACACGCTCCACTCTGCAGGCCGAACCGACTGCCGCACAAAAGACAGACCCCGCCGCAGCGGGGTCTGTCGTAACCAGGAGGAAGGGGGTACGGGGGGAACCTGGGTTCCCCCTGTTCGTTTCCTGGGGTGGATATGAATTCGGCTTCGCCGAGTTACATATCCATGCCCATGCCGCCCATGCCGCCCATGCCGCCGGGCATGCCGCCGCCGGCTGGCTTGTCTTCGACCAGCTCGGCCACCATGCAGTCGGTGGTGAGCATCAGGCCGGCCACGGAGGCGGCGTTCTGCAGCGCGGTGCGCGTGACCTTGGTCGGGTCAAGCACGCCCATCGCCACCATGTCGCCGTATTCGCCGGTGGCGGCGTTGTAGCCGTAGTTGCCCTTGCCCTCGGTGACCTTGTTCACCACCACGCTCGGCTCGTCGCCGGTGTTGGCGACGATCTCGCGGATGGGCTGCTCGAGGGCGCGCAGCACGATCTTGATGCCGGCGTCCTGGTCGTGGTTATCGCCTTTCACCTTGACCGCGGCGCGGGCGCGCAGCAGGGCCACGCCGCCGCCGGCGACGATGCCCTCTTCCACCGCGGCGCGGGTGGCATGCAGGGCGTCCTCGACGCGGGCCTTCTTCTCCTTCATCTCGACCTCGGTGGCGGCGCCGACCTTGATCAGCGCCACACCGCCGGCGAGCTTCGCCACGCGCTCCTGCAGCTTCTCCTTGTCGTAGTCGCTGGTAGCTTCCTCGATCTGGATGCGGATCTGCTTGACGCGGGCCTCGATGGCCTTGGCCTCGCCGGCACCGTCGATGAGCGTGGTGTTTTCCTTGCCGATCTCGATGCGCTTGGCCTGGCCGAGGTCCTTCAGCGTGGCCTTCTCCAGCGTCAGGCCGACTTCCTCGGCAATCACCTGGCCGCCGGTAAGGATGGCGATGTCTTCCAGCATGGCCTTGCGGCGGTCGCCGAAGCCGGGCGCCTTGACGGCACAGGTCTTCAGTATCCCGCGGATGTTGTTCACCACCAGCGTGGCGAGCGCCTCGCCCTCGACGTCCTCGGCGATGATCAGGAGCGGGCGGCCGGCCTTGGCCACCTGCTCGAGCACCGGCAGCAGGTCGCGAATGTTGGAGATCTTCTTGTCGAAGAGCAGGACGAAGGGGTTCTCCAGAATGGCGATCTGCTTCTCGGGATTGTTGATGAAGTAGGGGCTCAGGTAGCCGCGGTCGAACTGCATGCCCTCGACCACTTCCAGCTCGTTGTTGAGGCTCTTGCCGTCCTCGACGGTGATGACGCCCTCCTTGCCGACCTTGTCCATGGCGTCGGCGATGATCTTGCCGATGTCGGCATCGGCGTTGGCGGAGATGGCGCCGACCTGGGCGATTTCGGTCGAGGTGGTGCAGGGCTTCGACAATTTTTTCAGCTCGTCAACGACAGAGGTGACGGCCTTGTCGATGCCGCGCTTGAGGTCCATCGGGTTCATGCCGGCGGCGACGAACTTCATGCCCTCGCGCACGATCGACTGGGCCAGCACGGTGGCGGTGGTGGTGCCGTCGCCGGCGACGTCGGAGGTCTTGGAAGCGACTTCCTTCACCATCTGCGCGCCCATGTTCTGGAACTTGTCCTTGAGCTCGATCTCCTTGGCGACGGAGACGCCGTCCTTGGTCACCGTCGGGGCGCCGAAGGAGCGCTCCAGCACGACGTTGCGGCCTTTCGGGCCGAGCGTGACCTTGACCGCGTCGGCCAGGATATTGACGCCTTCCACCATGCGGTGGCGGGCGGAATCACCAAATTTGACTTCTTTAGCAGGCATTGCGTTTCTCCTCTGTGTTCGTTACTTGGACTCGACGACGCCCATGATGTCTTCTTCGCGCATGACGAGCAGTTCCTCGCCCTCGACCTTGACGGTCTGGCCGGCATACTTGCCGAAGAGGACGCGGTCGCCGGCCTTGAGGTCCATGGCGATGCGGGCGCCCTTGTCGTCGCGCTTGCCGGGGCCGACGGCGACGATTTCGCCCTGGTCGGGTTTCTCGGCGGCGGTATCGGGAATGACGATGCCGGAGGCCGTCTTGCGCTCTTCTTCGAGTCGCTTG
>CAJPFF010000240.1 GCA_905339345.1 Geobacteraceae bacterium
GATGCGGGACTGGACCAGGGCGGCCTTATCGGCCTTGTAGCGGAAGCGGCTGATGAAGTCCTCGATCTTCTGGACCTCTTCGTCCTGGCGCCGCTTCGCTTCCCGCAGGGCCGCAACCCGCTCCTCCCGCTGGACGAGGTAGCGGCTGTAGGAGCAGTGGTAGTCGGTCAGGACGCTGTTCCAGACCTCGGTGATCCGCTGGCAGACCTGGTCCATGAAGAAGCGGTCGTGGGAGACGAGGATCACGGAATGGGGGTATTCCTGCAGGTACCCCTCCAGCCAGTTGCGGGCCTCGATGTCCAGGTGGTTGGTGGGCTCGTCCAGGAGGAGGACATTGGGCTTTTGCAGCAGGAGCTTGGCGAGGGCGATCCGCATCTGCCATCCGCCGGAGAACTCGCCGCAGTCGCGGCCCCGGTCGGCGGGAAGAAAGCCGAGACCGTCCAGCACCCGGCACGCCTCGGCCTCCATGGCGTATCCGCCCCGGAGCCGGAACTCCTCCTGGATGCGGCCGTAGCGGTCAAGCAGGGCATCGTGCTCCGGCGCGTCGTGGGGAACCTCCTCCAGGCGCCGGGTGAGCACGGCCAACTCCCGTTCCATCTCCTGGAGATCGTCGAGGGCCGTCATCACCTCGGCCAGGAGCACCCTCCCCCGGGTGACGATGCCGTCCTGGGGGAGGTAGCCGACCGTGGCTCCCTTGGCAAAAATCAGCTCGCCGGCCGAGTGTTCCACGAGCCCGGCGACTATTTTCATGAGGGTCGACTTGCCGGCGCCGTTCTCCCCCACGAGGCCGACCCGCTCCCCTTTTTTCAGATGCCAGTTGATGCCGGTGAAGAGGGCTCTTCCCGCAAAGTCCTTGGAGAGGTTTTTGAGATGCAGCATGGAGTTCCGTTCCGTGTTTGTGAGATAGAGCCATTGTAGGGGGGGCAAAACGGCCTTGTCAATCTCCACTCCTGTCTAAATACCCATCAAAGCCAGTTTTTTCTTATTAATGGCAAAAAACTCTGGTATAGTTTACAGGTTTTACGCGACTTCAAGGCCCGTTCGCCATGGCTGCGGGTATTTTGGATATCAAGAATCGGGCTGCCCGGCTTCGTGCCGGCGGCGGCCGACATTTCAGCGGCGCGGGGTGTGCCCCGCTGCCCAAAAGGACTGGGACCAATGGCAAAGAAGATGCTCATCAACGTGATGCATCCGGAAGAGGCCCGCGTTGCCATCGTCGAAGACGGCAAGCTGGACAATCTGGACATCGAAATTGCGGGAAGCGAACAGACCCGCGGCAACGTTTACAAGGGGGTGGTGGTCCGGGTGGAACCGGGGCTCCAGGCAGCCTTCGTCGACATCGG
Organism: Geobacteraceae bacterium; assembly: GCA_905339345.1. Classification (GTDB taxonomy): domain Bacteria; phylum Desulfobacterota; class Desulfuromonadia; order Geobacterales; family Geobacteraceae; genus Geobacter. The sequence goes on from CAJPFF010000240.1 coordinate 1,344, forward strand.
CTCCAAGAGGCTCGGCTTCCTCCAGATGGGTGAGATCCACCCCTCCTTCTGGCAGTGGCGCGACGACGTCCCCCCCGAGAACCGCAACCGCCGCCCCCGCATCCAGGAGGTGGTCCGCCGGGGTCAGGAGCTCATCGTCCAGGTGGAAAAGGGGGAGCGGGACATGAAGGGGGCGGCCCTCACCACCTACATGTCGTTTCCGGGACGCTACATGGTCCTCATGCCGGGGAGCGATTCCGCCGGCATCTCCCGCAAGGTGGAAAGCGATGCCGACCGCAAGAAGCTGAAGGAGAAACTCAGCCAGATGGAGATTCCCGAGGGGATCGGCTACATCGTCCGGACCGAGGCCCTCGGCAAGACCAAGACTGAGCTGGCCAAGGATCTCCAGAACCTCCTCACCCTCCACCAGTCGATCCAGGAGAAGGCAGCCGCCACCAAGGCCCCTGCCCTCATCTACCAGGAAATGAACGTCGTCATCCGGACCATCCGCGACTACTTCACCGCCGAGATCGACGAAGTACTCGTGGACAGCAAGGAGGTCTACAAAGAGGCCCGTGACTTCTTCAAGCAGACCATGCCCAAGTACGAGAATCTCGTGAAGCTCCATACGGAGAAGCGTCCCATTTTCTCCCGGTACCAGATCGAGGAGCAGATCGACCTGATCTACGAGAAGAAAGTGCCGCTCAAATCGGGGGGATACCTCATCATCGAGCCCACCGAGGCACTGGTCTCCATCGACGTGAACTCCGGCAAAACCACCGGCGAAAAGGGGGTTGAGGACACCGCCTACAAGACCAACATGGAGGCGGCGGAAGAAGCGGCCCGGCAGCTCCGACTGCGGGACCTGGGGGGGCTCATCGTCCTCGACTTCATCGACATGCGGGACCGCAAGCACAACAACGCCGTGGAGAAGGCCCTCAAGGCCGCCCTCAAGGAGGACAAGGCCCGGGTCGAGGTGGGACGCATCTCCCAGTTC
>CAJPFF010000241.1 GCA_905339345.1 Geobacteraceae bacterium
CGATGGCCAGGAGCGGCTCCCGGTCGAACAGCGGATTGAAGAGCCCCACCACGGCGGCGAAGGGAAGGACCACCAGCAGTTTGCGGGTCACGACCCCCGGCGGGATGCCGCTGACGGCAACCATAACCAGCGGAAAGAGAACAAAGGGGATGAGGCCCGAGACCTCGTAACGGCTGAAGGAGACCACCGTCACTATGAATACGAGGGTTACGAGAACCTTCGCCCGGGGGTCCAGACGGTGAACGGCCGAATCACCGCCAGCAAGGAGGTCGAGGCGGTTCAGGTCGCGGAGTGCTGTTTCAATGTGGGGCATGGGATAGAAAACGAAGGGGCGCGCGCGGGGGCTCTTCCCCGTGGGCAGATGAACCCGCCATCGGCAGAATCACGGGGACGTGCGCCGACGCAGAACTAAACCGATCAGAAAGGCAACAGCGAGGGTCAGCGCACCGCCGACGATCCCCGACACGGAGGAGCCAATCCTGCCATCCCCTGCCGGGGGTACCGCGGGCCTTGTCGCAAAGGCCCCTCCCTGGGTCGCCGGTCCCGGCGCCTCATGCCCAACGGGCTTGGCAAAGGAATAGTCGGGAAGGAAGACACTTTTCTCCTGAAGCGCCGCCAGTCTCCCGTGGACGCCCCCCTTCGGTGCTTGCAGCTCTCCTGTGCCGGTTACCCCCGCGATGGCCCACTCAAGACCGTCCGGTTTCCCGGAGGCAAACCAGGAGACGACCCCGCCGGCAAAAACTGTCACCGCAAGAAGCGAGACCACCACCTTCCTGAAACCGGCGCCATCTGACGCGGCTTGAGCCGGTACGGAAATACCGATGATTTCCGGATGGGCCTTCGCCACGAAACCGACCACGGCAGCGGTGACAAGCCCCTCCACAATGCCGATGGCAAGATGGATCGGCTGCATCAGAAGGACAAAAGAGGAAAAAGGAAGCGCCGAGATTCCCGAGAGGACTGTCTCCAGCACCACGGCAAAGGCGCCGACCTGCAACCCCGCCACCGCGGCAGCAACCGATGCGGCGGTGATCCGCCCCTGGCCGGCTCCGGGGGGGGCAACTGCGCGATAGATGAGGGGATAGGCGATGAAGACGGGGAAAAACCCCAGGTTGAAGATGTTGCACCCCAGCGCCAGGAGTCCCCCGTCGGCAAAGAACAGGGCCTGCACCACGAGCACCGAAGCGATGGTCAGAAATGCCGCGTGGGGACCAAGAAGCACCGCCAGCAGCAACCCTCCCCCCAGATGGCCGCTGGAGCCGGTCCCCGGAATGCTGAAGTTGATCATCTGGGCAGCGAAAACGAACGCCCCCAGAACCCCCATGAGCGGCACCTTCCGCTCGTCGAGCTCCTGTTGTACTTTTCGGCCGCACCAGGCAATGGTGCCGGCCGTGGCCGCCCAAAGGGCACCGCCGACCCCAGGGGAAATGAGTGCGTCAGCCATATGCATTTATGGCCCTCCCTAACATGGACCACCATCCAATCGTGTTACGATTCTTAACATCGGTAACACTGTCGGGCAACAAAAAAGAGCGGTGTCTGTCAATAAACATGAAAACGGCAGTTGTAATAACACGGAGAAACGGAGCAACGGAGAAGTCAATAGTCAGCTCAAAATCCCTAATGGGTAGGGCTCTTACGTAAAATTAGGCGCAATTCACTCTCGGATTTTTCGCCGTTGCTCCGTGTTGCAAATGCTTTTTTCAGGATATTTGCAGCAATAATTGGGCCAGCCAGAAAACAAAAAAAGCCGGGCTTCATGTCAGCCCGGCCTCTCCACAATTATGTCTACTCGTTCACCCTTATCTCCGCACGTGGATCTCCCGCGCCAGGGCGGTGTCGATGGCGAATTCGGAGTAGCCGATCCGGAAGATGTACGACGGGAAGGTCTGCATGAGGTTGATCCGGTTCCCCGGCAGAACCCCCATGGCCATGAGCTTGCGCATCTTGGTGTCGTCCTCGGTGAGGATGTAGGCGATGTCCCCCTCCTCCCCCGCCTTGAGCTCGGTGAGGGGCACCACGCCGAGATCACCGCTTTTCTTCGCCGTGTCGCAGCAGTCACCGGGGGGGATGGGCTTGCCGTGGGGGCAGGTGGCCGGATGGTTGAGCATGGTGCAGACCTTGGCGTCCACCTCCTCGTGAAGCAGGTGCTCGAATTCGCAGGCCTTGGCCTCGGCGCTGTCGCCGCGGATATTGAGCACATCCATCATGAGGCGCTCGGCGAGCCGGTGGCGCCGCACGGTCCGCTTCCCCTCGTCTTTCCCCTCGGGCCGCAGGAAGACGCGGCCCCCCCGCACCTCGATGAAGGCCAGGGAGGCCAGCTCTCCGTAGGCCGGGTCGTCGGCCGCAACGGTGATTCCTTCCAGATCGAGGTGGGGCTTCCCCTCCTCCTCGCAGGCTATCCAGAGGGCTTCGAGGATCTCTTCCGCTTTATCGGACAGTTTCATGCTGTTCTCCTTTATGGTTTTCAAACGACGACATCGTAATTTTATCGCGTTTTCTTGTCTCTTTTCAGGACACCCTTCAATGCCTTGATCACCTTCGGCTCAGGCGGATTCTCGTAGAAACATTTCGGGCAACGGACCGACCGGCAGGTCTTCCCGCACCGGCCGCATCCCCTGATCCCCTCCTCCTCGGAGAACTCGTAGCCGCAGAAGCCGCAGCGGATCATAGGATTCCCGTCACCAGGATGAGCCGGTTCAGCAGATAGCCGCTCCCGAAAGCCACGAAGGAGACGAATACCGCGATGAGGGTGGCGCTCCTGAGCCCCCGCTCCTTCTTCATCATAAGGAACTGGGCCACGCAGGGGACGAAGAGGGTGAGGGTCACCGCCGCCACCACCAGCTGCCGCGGCTCCATGAGCCCCTTCTCCTGGAGGTCGTAGAGGCCGGCTGCCCCGTAGTCGCGCCGGAAGAAGCCGAAGATAAAGGCCACCGCCGCCTCCTTGGGAAGCCCGATGGTCGCCATGACCGGTTCCATCCACGCCACGAGCTTTTCGAAAAAGTGGGTGATCTTCCCGAGCCACAACAGCACCGACGCCAGGATGAAGAGCGGCAGGATTTCCATGAAGTACCACTGCATCCGGGTGTAGGTCTTGGTCATGACGTTGGAGAACTGGGGAAGCCGCATGGGAGGGAGCTCCATGTAGAACATGGGGGTCTCCCCCGGCATGATCCGGGCCGCCAGAAGCCCGATCACCAGGAAGATCGCCAGCAGGCAGAGGCTCCAGACCATGAGTGCCCCCGGCGTCTTGGAAAGGAGGGCCATAATGACCCCCAGCTGGGCCGAGCAGGGGATGGCCAGAGCCAGGAGCACCGTGGCGATGATCCGCTCCCGCACCGTTTCCAGGGTTCGGGTGACCATGGTGGCCATGGTGTCGCAGCCGAATCCAAGCACCATCGGGATCACCGCCCGGCCGGTGAGGCCGATCTTCTTGAAGAGCCGGTCCACCAGTAGCGCCAATCGCGGGAAATAGCCACTGTCCTCCAGCAACGAGAAAAAGAGAAAGAACGTGGCGACGATGGGGAGGATGATCCCCACCGCGTAACGAAGCCCCAGGGTTATGATGCCGTACTCCCCCACGAACAGCTCCTGGATGATCTCCCACGGCACGATCCCCTTGACGAAATCCGTTACCCACGGGTTGAAGTACTCCTCGAAGAGGGTTCCCTCCAGAAAGTCGACCAGGGTACCGGCGCCGAAGACCCCCACGAACTGGTAGAGCCCGTAATAGAGCGCGATAAACAGAAGAGGGACACCGGTAATGGGGTGGACCGCCCAGGATGAGAGGCGCTCGCCGAAGGTGACCCGCCGCTTCTCGGGGAACACGATAACCCCCTCCAGGAGCCCCTTCACAATCCCCTTGCGCTCCAGCGAAAGATCCAGGTGGAACGACTCGCGGCGCTCGAAGATCTTCTCCTTTACCCGCTCGGCGATGAGCGATGCCCGTGCGCCCTCGTTCCCTGCCACGAGTCGCGCTATCTCTTCGTCCCGCTGGAGCATCAGGAGCGCCAGAGCCTTTTTCGCCAGGGTGTAGTTCCCCTGCAGAAGCTCTGTGATCTCGGCGATATCCCCCTCCAGCCTGCGGCTGTAGCCGAAGGCCGCATGGCGGCTCCCGTCGAAGGAGGCGATGGCCCGGCGGATTTCGGGGAGCCCGCGCTTCTTGGCCGTTGCGGCACCGATGACCGGGATACCCAGTTTCTCCTGCAAAAGAGGTATGTCAATGGCAAGCCCCATCCGCTCGGCCTCGTCCATGATGTTGACCACCAGGATCACCGGCAGCCCCGCCTCCACGAGCTGGAGCGTCATGGCCAGCATCCGCTCCAGGTTCCGGGCATCGAGCACGTGGAGCACGACATCGGGCCGCTCGTTCAGGAGAATCTCCCGCGCAACCCGCTCCTCCTCGGTGATGGGGAGGATGGAATACATGCCGGGGGTGTCGATGATCTCGCAGGCCCGCCCCTCGATGGTGGTGGAGCCGCGGGACACCTCCACCGATGTTCCGGGATAGTTTGAAACCGCCACATAGGCACCGGTAAGGGCATTGAAGAGGACACTCTTCCCCACGTTGGGGTTCCCCACCAGGGCCACCTTTTTCACGTTCCCGGCCGGCGCCGCGGCACGGTCGTGGCTGGAGCGTTTGCGCTCAAACATTCCCATTGTATGGTTACTCCTTCATGAAGTACTGTTATTGATATTCACTTTCAGCTAAAAGGGCAAAAAAATACACGACGGAGAACTTCGTCGCGCACTACGGGTGGCATTTCGTGCAGAGCCCGTAGAGTTCCAGCTTGTGGTACCTGATCAGAAAACCATGGGCAGCCGCCACCTCGTTCTGGAGCTTTTCGATGCTCTCATTCTCGAACTCGATGATGGCGCCGCATTCCGTGCAGACCAGATG
>CAJPFF010000242.1 GCA_905339345.1 Geobacteraceae bacterium
TCAGCTTGGCAACTTGGAAAGGCTGACCCATTATCCGCCTGACCCTGCATCCGCCTCTTTTCGCTTAATTGATAAATTGAATTGTGAACCCGTCAATTGTCGGTCAATTCATTCGATAATTGACGGGGAATTGATGTAAAGCTGTCAATACATGCAATGGGAAGAGGTCAAATTCCAGCGAGCGCCAGCCCCCAGCTGCTCGTCGATCTCCTCCATGCTTTGGAAGACGATCTCAGGCGGGCGCTCCCGGTAGCGCTCCACCTTGGCGGCCGGGTTCCTGTCCCCGGGCATCCGGATCCCATACTGGTTCATTGCCCAGTTGTAGAGGCGGATCAGTAGCTCGCGATAGCGGTTGGCGGTCTTGGGCACGATCCCCGTATCGCGGACCTTGGCAGCGATGTAGTCGGCGATGTCGCGGGTTATGATCTGTTCGAAATGGAGCGCCTCGATGTGCTTCTCGGGACGGCTCGAGGGGCACTTGCGGGCCTTGGCGCTGATTCGCGCGTTTTTTATGTGGAGTTCGGGGGCGATGGGACCGAAGATGGCCCGCAGGTACGAGACGATCTTGTCGGCGTTTTTCGGCTGCTTGGTGGCATAGAGGTGATTGGTGAAGGCGGAGAGGACCGTCGGCAGCGGGTTCCTCGTGGGGAGGGGGATGTCGTCGCCGCGCAACAGGGACGATTCCAGCTGGCGCAGCTTCTCCTTGGCGATCTGGGGGATGGAGGTGTGGAGATTTACCCGTTTCTGCTTCTTGCCCAGGTAGTACTGGGCGTAGTAGGTCTTGCCGCGCTTGATGAGACGTGCCATGGGATTGCGTCCTCAGGCAGGCCCCTTCGGGGGTCAAAAAAAACCGTAGTGTACAAAATAGTGTACAAATGGCTCTTTTGGACACAAAAAAGGGACTTGCCGGTTACGCAAGTCCCTGAAATGATTTGGTTGCGGGGAGAGGATTTGAACCTCTGACCTTCGGGTTATGAGCCCGACGAGCTACCAGACTGCTCCACCCCGCGTCACAAGAGATTCTGTTTATACTACGACATACCACTTGAGTCAACAAAAAATTTTACTATTCAGGAATAATTATTGCTCCCTTGCCGATTTGGTTCACTAGGTTGCCGGCTGCGGCCTGATCCATCTGTTTTCCCACCCTTACGCGATACCATGTTCCTTTGCCAGCGACGGGAAACTCAACAACATAGGCGGCAAAACCCTTTTCCTGAAGCGCAGCCTTGATGGCCTCTGCCTCCTTGCGCTCCTTTGCTGAAGCAACCTGAACTGAAAATTTACCCTTGGCTGCGGTGGGATTTTTCGCCGAAACCACTTTGGCAGCATCTCCAGTCCCTTTTTGACGTTCAGCGGTATCCGAAACCATACTTCTGTTCTGGGATGAAACTGGCGATGCAGGACTCTCGGCCTTTTGTACGGGCCTGACATCTACCTTCTGTGGTTGTGCCTGATCCTTTCTGGACGGCGCATCAACGGGAGGTTTTGGCGGAGTGGCGCTGTGTATCTCCGGTCGTTTTGGATTAATGCCACTTCCGAGGATGCCTTTCCCCCCTTTGGGGAGCGTCTCGTAAAAAGTCAGGGATGGTTCCACCGGCAAAGGTGGCGCATTCTGCTGGGCAGGCACAGCATCCTTACCGTCCGCTGCCTGCGATGCCGGATTATTGGTTCCCTGGGCTGCCGACTGAGGCATTGGCGCGCTGTTCGATTTGAGGTTGCGAGGAGGGAGCAGAAAACGGTCTGTCAGTATCCCCAAGGCAAAGGAAAAACACGCAACAGCTCCAAAGGCGACCACAAAAAGGCCGACTGGTTTCGATTTTGGCCGGTTTTTGTTAACCGGTTTCCGTTCACGATAGTCAATAGCCATAATACGTATCCTGCTACATCTTCTCCGGAGCCGACACTCCAAGGAGCGCAAGGCCATTCTTTAGGACCTGAGCGACACATTTGAGGAGGAAGAGCCTCGCTGCACTGAGATCCTTTTCCTCGGTAATGACGCGGTTCCTGTTGTAGAAGGAGTGGAAAGCTCCCGCCAGTTCCTGAAGGCAGTAAGTGATCCGGTGAGGTTCAAAGGCGAGGGCGCTCCCCTCCACCACCTCGGGGAATGAGCCGAGCAGCTTGACCAGTGCAATCTCTTCAGGAGTGCCAAGCAATTCAACGTGGGCATCGGCATAGACGGGGACGGTGAATCCCCGCTCGGCAGCCGTGTCGAAGATGCTGCAGATCCGCGCGTGGGCGTATTGGACGTAATAGACCGGATTTTCGAGGGATTGCTGTTTGGCAAGATCAATGTCGAAGACAAGTTGAGAATCGGGCTTGCGCATAAGGAAGAAGAATCTGGTGGCGTCACGCCCCACCTCATCAATCAGATCACGCAAGGTAACATAGCTGCCGGCTCGCTTGGATATTTTAACCTCTTCGCCGCCACGCATGACCGTAACCATCTGATGGAGCACATATTCCGGCCACCCCTGTGGAATGCCCGCATTAAGGGCCTGCAGGCCAGCCCGCACCCTGGTGATTGTACTGTGGTGATCGGCCCCCTGCTCGTTGATGACCCGGGTGAATCCCCGCTCCCACTTGGCCAGGTGGTAGGCGACATCGGGGACGAAATAGGTGTAACTCCCCTCCGACTTGCGCATGACCCGGTCCTTGTCGTCGCCAAAGTCGGTGGTTCGCAGCCAGAGGGCACCGTCCTGTTCGAAGGTATGGCCGTTCTCGATGAGGCGACGGACCACTTCTTCGACACGCCCCTCAATGTAAAGGCTCGATTCGAGCGAATAGACGTCAAAGTGGACATCAAAGGCCAAGAGATCCTGATCCTGTTCGCGTCGCAGATAGGCAACGGCGAAGCGGCGGATCGCATCGAGATCGTTGGGGTCGCCGGCGGCGGTAACGTGCTGGTCGCCGGAGTCGACGGTTTCACGATCGAGGTAGGAGCGGGCCACGTCCCTGATGTAGTCACCCTGGTAACCGTCGGTCGGCCATCGGGGATTCCCCGGCTCGATGCCAAGGCAACGGGCCTGAACCGAGAGAGCCAGATTGGCGATCTGGGCCCCGGCATCGTTGTAATAGAATTCGCGGGTTACATCCCAGCCGGTGGCTGCCAGCAGACGACAGATGGTGTCGCCGATGGCCGCACCACGCCCGTGGCCAATATGGAGAGGACCCGTCGGGTTGGCGCTCACAAACTCCACCTGCACCTTCCGCCCTTCCCCAATGGTACTCAGACCGAAACTCTTCCCCTTCGCCTCGACGGCAGCGAGTGTCCGGCTCCAGGCGTCGTTTTTGATTCTGAAATTGATGAAACCGGGGCCCGCAATCTCGATTCCCCCGATGATCCCTTCAGCACTATCGTTGATATGCGCGACGATCGTCTCCGCGATCACGCGCGGCGCCTTTCGCTCGGCCTTTGCCAGGGACATGGCGACGGTGCAGGCGAAATCGCCATGTTCGGCATGGGCCGGTTTTTCTATGACGATGGCCGGCATCTGATGCGAGGTAAGGGAACCGTCGGCAAAGCACCGCTCGATACCCTCAGCCACCAGAGAACGAACCCTATCCTTCATTGATCCCTCCAGTTGGTTCATTGCTCGCTGTCAGTTTCTTCGTCCGGGACTTTAATGGAAACGTCACGGCTGAAATCGGGACAGCGCGCGCCACCATCGGTGACGCAGAATTTCTTGGCGCAGGTTTCACGCCAGGCGCAGACGGCACATGCCTGTCTCTTGGAACTGCTCATGGTCACATCTCCTGAGTACAAAAACGGAAAGAGCGGATTCTCTCCGCTCCACCCTAGCGCTTCTTTTCGCCCGCCGATGAAACCGGCTGATGGGGTTTTGGTTGTGCCTTGTCCCCCGCAGGGAACTGATAGACAACCTCGTTGGGGCGGACGAGGCCGAAATCCTTACGGGCAATGCTTTCCAGGTACCTCCGGTCGGTCTTGAGCGCCTCGATCTCCCGCTTGAGATTCTCGTTCTCTCCCCTGGTCTGGGTCACCTTCTCCGCGATCTCTTCCTTTTCTCTGCTCAGATGATAGATGCGCAGAAGTCCCCGTTCACCGAAAACAGTGAAGAAGAGTATGAAAAGTATGCAGCCGGCGGGGACGAAGTACATCCGCTTCCGCATGCTTCCTCCAGGGGTTACGATGCGGCACCGAGGCCGGAAAAGTAGTCGACGGTCTTTTTAAGTCCCGCCTCCAGCGGCACCAGTGGCTCCCATCCGAGCGTAGTCCGCGCGAGGGTAATATCGGGCTGGCGCTGTTGAGGGTCATCGGAAGGGAGCGGCTTGTAAACTATCTGCGAATGGGATCCGGTGAGCGCGATAATTCGCCGGGCAAACTCGATAATGGTTGTTTCGACGGGGTTACCGAGGTTGACCGGCCCTATGAACCCGTTGCAAGACATCATCCGGACGAGCCCTTCAACCAGGTCGCTCACGTAGCAGAAGGAACGGGTCTGACTACCGTCGCCGTAGACCGTTATGTCTTCTCCCTTGAGCGCCTGAACGATGAAGTTCGATACCACCCGGCCGTCATGCTCCGCCATGCGGGGGCCGAAGGTATTGAATATCCGGACGATCCGGATGTCGACCCCGTTTTGGCGATGGTAGTCCATCATAAGGGTTTCCGCGACCCGCTTCCCTTCGTCGTAGCAGCTCCGGATCCCGATGGGGTTCACGTTCCCCCAGTAGGTCTCAGGCTGCGGATGTACCTGGGGATCACCATAAATTTCAGAAGTGGAGGCCAGGAGAATCGGCGCCCGCACCCGCTTGGCAAGGCCAAGCATGTTGATGGTCCCCATGACGCTCGTCTTGATGGTCTTTACCGGATTGTACTGGTAGTGGACCGGCGAGGCAGGACAGGCGAGGTGATAGATCTGGTCCACCTCCAGGAGAATCGGTTCGGTTATGTCGTGACGAATCAGCTCGAAACGGGGGTTGCCCAAAAGCGCCAAGATGTTGTTCTTGCTCCCCGTAAAAAAGTTGTCGAGACAGAGAACCTCATGGCCATCGTTCATCAACCGTGCACAGAGATGGGAGCCGATAAATCCCGCACCGCCGGTTACCAGGACGCGCATTGCTCTCCCCTACTTACTGCTGAAGCCTGAACCGTTGCGACCGATGGAATGGTATGTGAAACCGATCTCCCGCATCCGCCGGGGATTGTAGAGGTTCCTGCCGTCAAAGATGACCGGCGCGGCAAGGCTCGCGCTGATACGCTCGAAGTCGGGATTGCGATACTCGTTCCACTCGGTGATGATGGCCAGGGCATCGGCATCCTTAAGAATCTCGTACTGGTTGGTGCTGTTGTAGGTGATGCGGTCGCCGAAGATCTTCTTCGCCTCCTTGACCGCTTCGGGGTCGTGGGCGCGAACCGTGGCACCCATTTCGAGGAGCCTGCTGATGATGACGATGGAGGGAGCCTCGCGCATGTCGTCGGTGCGGGGTTTGAAAGAGAGTCCCCAGACAGCGATGGTCTTCCCTTCGAGGGAAGTTGCTTCGTTCTCCCGAGAGAAATGAGCAATCATCTTGTCAATGAGAATCCCCTTCTGCCGCTCATTGACTTCCTCCACCGCCTTCAGTAGAACAAAGTCGTAGTCGCATTCATCGGCAGTCTTGATGAGGGCCTTTACGTCCTTGGGAAAGCACGAGCCCCCGTAACCGACGCCGGGGAAGAGGAAATCGTAGCCGATCCGGGAGTCCGAGCCGATCCCCTCGCGCACGGCCGCCACATCTGCACCCATCCGCTCGCAGAGGTTGGCCATCTGGTTCATGAACGAGATACGGGTGGCGAGCATGGCATTGGCGGCGTATTTGGTCATCTCGGCGCTCTGGACGTCCATAATGATCAAGCGATTGGTCTTCCTCATGAAGGGTGAGTAGAGTTCCTTCATGATCTCGGCGGTACGGACGTTGTCGGCACCAATGACGACCCGGTCAGGCTTCATGAAGTCGTCGATGGCGGCGCCTTCCTTGAGAAACTCCGGGTTCGAAACCACATCGAACTCGTAGGAAACGCCGCGACGGTCGAGCTCTTCCTGTGTCGCCTGCCTCACCTTGTCAGCGGTGCCGACCGGTACCGTCGACTTGTCGACGATGATCTTGAAGCCTTCCATGGTGCGGCCGATCTCCCGGGCAACGGCCAGGACGTGCTGGAGGTCGGCCGAGCCATCCTCGCCCGGCGGGGTGCCCACGGCGATAAAGCAGACAAGGGATTCTTTTACTGCAGATGCCAGGTCGGTAGTGAAGGAGAGGCGCCCATCGGCGCTGTTGCGGAGCACCAGCTCCTTGAGCCCCGGTTCGTAGATGGGAAGAATTCCCTGCTTGAGTCCTTCAATCTTCTCTTCGTTCACATCAACACAAATGACCCTATTGCCGCTTTCGGCGAAACAGGTCCCCGCCACAAGACCAACGTAGCCAGTCCCGATGACACAGATTTTCACTAATACAGTCCTCCATTCAAGTTTCAGCTGCTAAATATAGCATGGAAAGAGTCGCAATTTCCAGAGTTTTTCCTCCACAAAACCCCT
>CAJPFF010000243.1 GCA_905339345.1 Geobacteraceae bacterium
TGGTGATGCCGGGCGACAACGTGACGATCACGGTAAAGCTGATTGCCCCGATTGCCATGGAAGAGGGCCTGCGCTTTGCCATCCGCGAAGGCGGCCGCACCGTCGGCGCCGGCGTCGTGGCCAAGGTGATCGAGTAAGAAAGCGTGAACGAGAGGCGCCCCGTGCGGGCGCCTCGCAGTCTCTGCCGCAGGGGCATAGCTCAATTGGCAGAGCGTCGGTCTCCAAAACCGAAGGTTGGGGGTTCGAGACCCTCTGCCCCTGCCAAAAGAACTCAAGGCGAAATTAATGGCCGACAAACTCAAGTTCGCGCTGGCGCTGGTGCTGGTGGCCGCAGGCGTGGCGGGCTTTTACCTGCTCGGCGAAGTGGCGCTGATCTTGCGCATATTGTCCGTGCTGGCCGGTGTGCTCGCGGGTATCGCGGTGGCTTGGTTTACCGAGCCCGGGCGGCGATTTTTCCTCTTCGGACAGGAAGCCTGGGCAGAGACCAAGAAGGTGGCCTGGCCTACCCGCAAGGAAACCGTGCAGACCACCGGCGTCGTATTCGCTTTCGTGGTGGTCATGGCGATTTTCCTATGGCTGACTGACAAGAGCCTGGAATGGGTTCTTTACGACCTGATCCTCGGATGGAAAAAATCATGACCAAGCGCTGGTACGTCGTGCATGCCTACTCGGGCTTCGAAAAGTCCGTGCAGCGCGCCCTGGCTGAGCGCATCAAGCGCGCAGGCATGGAAGAGAAATTCGGCCAGATACTGGTTCCGGTCGAAGAAGTGGTCGAGATGAAGTCTGGCCAGAAGAGCATCTCCGAACGCAAATTCTTTCCCGGCTATGTGCTGGTGGAAATGGAGATGGACGACGACAGCTGGCACTTGGTCAAGAACACCGCCAAGGTGACTGGCTTCGTTGGTGGCACGGCGACCAAGCCGACGCCGATTTCCGAGAAAGAAGTCGCCAAGATCATGCAGCAGATGCAGGAAGGCGTCGAGAAGCCGAAGCCCAAGGTCCTATACGAGGTCGGCGAGATGGTGCGTGTCAAGGAGGGCCCCTTCACCGACTTCAACGGCACGGTCGAGGATATCAACTACGAGAAGAGCAAGTTGCGCGTGGCGGTGACCATTTTCGGTCGCTCGACGCCGGTGGAACTGGAGTTCTCGCAGGTCGAGAAAGCATAAGGCAGTACGGGGCCGGCCCCGCCAAACCGGAAAGAGGAGCGCCAGTAGTCCAAACGAACGCGCGTTACCACTCACTTAACAGGAGCCATCATGGCCAAGAAGATCGTCGGCTTCATCAAGCTGCAAGTGCCGGCGGGCAAGGCGAATCCCTCGCCCCCGATCGGCCCCGCGCTGGGTCAGCGCGGCCTCAACATCATGGAATTCTGCAAGGCCTTCAACGCCCAGACCCAGGGCATGGAGCCGGGCCTGCCGATTCCCGTGGTGATCACCGCCTATGCGGACAAGAGCTTTACCTTCGTGATGAAGACGCCGCCGGCGTCGGTGCTCATCAAGAAGGCCGCCAAGATCGAGAAGGGGTCTGCCAAGCCGCACACCGACAAGGTGGGCAAGCTGACCCGCGCCCAGGTCGAGGAAATCGCCAAAGCCAAGATGAAGGACCTTACCGCCGCTGACCTGGAAGCCGCCATGCGCACCGTCGCAGGCAGTGCCCGCAGCATGGGCGTCACCGTGGAGGGCATGTAACATGACCAAACTCTCCAAGCGCACCACGGCGCTGCGCGCCAAGGTCGATCGCAACAAGACCTACCCTGTTGGCGAGGCACTTGCCCTCGTCAAGGAATGCGCCACCGCGAAATTCGACGAATCCGTCGATGTCGCCGTAAACCTTGGCGTGGATGCCAAGAAATCCGACCAACTGGTGCGTGGCTCCGTCGTGCTGCCTGCCGGCACCGGCAAGAAGATGCGCATCGCCGTCTTCGCCCAGGGTGACAAGGCCCAGGCTGCCAAGGATGCCGGTGCGGACATCGTCGGCTTCGACGATCTGGCTGCGCAGGTCAAGGAAGGCAAGATGGATTTCGACGTGGTTATCGCCACACCCGACGCCATGAAGGTCGTCGGCGCACTGGGCCAGATACTCGGGCCGCGCGGCCTCATGCCGAACCCGAAGGTCGGCACGGTGACCATGGATGTTGCCGGCGCCGTGAAGAATGCGAAGGCGGGCCAGGTCCAGTACCGCACCGACAAGGCCGGCATCATTCAATGCACCATCGGCCGCGCTTCATTCTCGGTCGAGCAGTTGCAGCAGAACATGGCCGCGCTGATTGATGCCCTGAACAAGGCCAAGCCGGCCACCAGCAAGGGCCAATATCTGAAAAAAATCTCCGTTTCCAGCACCATGGGGGCGGGGGTGCGCGTCGACCAGGCCAGCCTGTCCGCGCAGCAGTAAGAGAGGAAACAAGCCCCGCCATGGCGGGGCAAGAACTTTGGGCTGTGGCAAAGGCGAAAGCCGATGCCACGGATCGTCAAAGACCGCTGGCGCCCGCAAGGGCTTAATCGCAGCGGAGCAGAAGCCGGGCAGGGTTTGACCGATCCCTGATTCCTGACATCTGATCCCTGAACCGGCGCAGACGGTGCACCCAGACAGGATTTTCGTCCGCCGCCTGACCGCAGCGGGCCGCACTCCTGATCCAGGTCGCCGTGGGTGCGGCGGAGCGGTTTCCGCCGCGTGTTGACTTGAAAGGAGAAAGGACCTCATGGGTCTCAATCTTGAAAGCAAGAAAGCCATCGTGGCGGAGGTGTCGGCACAGGTAGCCAATGCCCAGACTATGGTCGTGGCCGAGTACCGCGGCATCGAGGTGGGCGACCTTACCCAGTTGCGTGCGAATGCCCGCCGGTCTGGCGTCTATCTGCGTGTGCTGAGAAATACCTTGGCACGTCGCGCGGTCGAGGGTACGCCGTTTTCGGTGCTGGCCAACCAGATGACCGGCCCGTTGATCTACGGCATTTCCGCCGATCCGGTGGCTGCGGCAAAGGTGCTGAATGATTTTGCCAAGGGCAACGAGAAGTTGGTGCTCAGGGCCGGTGCGTATGCCGGAAAAGCCCTGGACAAAGCGGGTGTTCAGGCGTTGGCTTCGATTCCGAGCCGCGATGAATTGCTCGCCAAACTGCTTGGCGTCATGAAAGCCCCAGTGGCCGGGTTCGCCGTCGCACTCGGCGCGCTCGCAAAGCAGCGCGAAGCGACTGCAGTCTGAACTATTCCTTACCACATTCGATTCTGGAGTTAACTGAACATGGCTATCAGCAAAGAAGACATCCTCGAAGCCGTCGGCAACATGACGGTGATGGACCTGAACGACCTGGTCAAGGCGTTCGAAGAGAAGTTTGGCGTTTCCGCTGCCGCGATGGCGGTTGCCGCCCCCGGCGCCGGTGGCGGTGCTGCCGCGCCGGCCGCTGAAGAGCAGACCGAGTTCACCGTGATGCTTGCCGCTGCCGGCGACAAGAAGGTCGAGGTGATCAAGGTCGTCCGTGCGGTGACCGGTCTTGGCCTGAAAGAGGCCAAGGATCTGGTTGACGGTGCACCTAAACCGGTCAAGGAAGCCATTCCCAAGGCTGATGCGGAAGCGATCAAAAAGCAGTTGGAAGATGCCGGCGCGAAAGCCGAGATCAAGTAAGGCTGCGTTGGCAGGCTGGGCTGGCGGTTTGGGCCGCCAGCCCTTTGCCTTTACGGAAGTTGCCAGTTTCCAGTTGCCAGTTGCCCGGAAATGGCCGTTTGCAGTACCGCAGCAACTGACAACTGAAAATTGATTTCTCACCCCCGGAGCCGATATGACGTACTCCTATACCGAGAAAAAACGCATCCGCAAGAGCTTCGCCAAGCGTGCGAGCGTGCTCGATGTCCCCTTCCTGCTGGCCACCCAGCTTGAATCCTATCTGGCCTTCCTGCAGACGGACATCCCGCCCGCGCAGCGTCGCAATCAGGGCTTGCAGGCCGCCTTTACTTCGATCTTCCCGATCGCTAGCCACAGCGGCAACGCCCGCCTGGAATTCGTTTACTACGCGCTGGGCGAGCCTGCCTTCGATGTCAAGGAATGCCAGCAGCGCGGCCTGACCTTCGCCAGTCCGCTGCGCGCACGTGTCCGCCTGGTCATCATGGACCGCGAAGCGGCCAAGGAGACCATCAAGGAAGTGAAAGAGCAGGAGGTGTATATGGGCGAGATTCCGCTCATGACCACCACCGGTTCCTTTGTCATCAATGGCACTGAGCGCGTCATCGTTTCACAGTTGCACCGCTCCCCGGGTGTGTTCTTCGAGCACGACCGCGGCAAGACCCACTCGTCGGGCAAGCTGCTGTTCTCGGCGCGCATCATTCCCTACCGGGGCTCCTGGCTCGATTTCGAGTTCGATCCGAAGGACTACCTCTATTTTCGCGTCGACCGACGCCGCAAGATGCCCGTCACGATCCTGCTCAAGGCCATCGGCCTTACGCCAGAGCAGATCCTCGCCACCTTCTTCGAGTACGACGCCTTTCATCTGTCCAAGAAGGGCATCCAATTCGAGGTGGTTCCGGAGCGCCTGCGAGGCGAAGTCGCCCGCTTCGACATTCCCGACAAGGCTGGTAAGGTCATTGTCGCCAAGGATAAGCGCATTACTGCCAAGCACATTCGCGAACTGGGTGATGCCGGCATCAAGAAAATCAGCGTGCCGGAGGAGTTCCTGCTCGGACGCGTCATTGGACGCAATGTCGTCGATGCGGAAACCGGCGAGATTCTCGCCAATGCCAACGAAGAAGTCACCGAGAGCCTGCTTGGCAAGCTGAGCGAGGCTGGCGTAGCGGAGCTGCACACCCTGTACACCAACGATCTCGACCGCGGCGCCTACATCTCTTCGACGCTCCGCACCGATGAGACCGCCGACCAGATGGCGGCCCGCGTTGCCATCTACCGCATGATGCGCCCAGGGGAGCCGCCCACCGAGGATGCGGTCGAGACCCTCTTTCATGGGCTGTTTTATTCCGATGAGCGTTATGACCTCTCCGCCGTCGGCCGCATGAAATTCAACCGTCGCGTCGGCCGCGAGACGCTCGATGGCCCGGGCACTTTGTCCAACGAGGATATCATCGACGTCATCAGGATTCTTGTCGAGTTGCGAAACGGCCGCGGCGAGATCGATGATATCGATCATCTTGGCAACCGACGCGTCCGTTCCGTCGGTGAATTGGCCGAGAATCAGTTCCGGGCCGGCTTGGTACGGGTCGAGCGAGCGGTCAAGGAGCGCCTCTCGCAGGCCGAATCCGAAAATCTGATGCCGCATGACCTGATCAACGCCAAGCCGATTTCAGCCGCAATCAAGGAGTTTTTCGGTTCCAGCCAGCTGTCGCAGTTCATGGATCAGACCAATCCGCTGTCCGAGATTACGCACAAGCGCCGCGTGTCGGCCCTTGGTCCGGGCGGCTTAACGCGCGAGCGGGCCGGCTTCGAGGTTCGCGACGTTCACCCGACGCACTATGGCCGGGTCTGCCCGATCGAGACGCCGGAGGGTCCCAACATCGGACTGATCAATTCCCTGGCGCTGTATGCCCGCACCAACCAGTTCGGTTTCATGGAGACACCGTATCGAAAGGTAGCGGATGGCCGCGTCGCCGACCAGATCGATTATCTCTCGGCGATCGAAGAGGGGAATTTCGTCATTGCCCAGGCCAATGCACAGCTTGACAGGAAGGGAAAGCTAATCGACGAACTGGTTTCCTCACGTTTCAAGAGCGAGTTTACCTTGGTGACACCGGATCAGGTTCAGTACATGGACATAGCTCCCGGGCAGGTCGTCTCCGTGGCCGCCTCGCTTATTCCCTTCCTCGAACATGATGACGCCAACCGGGCCCTGATGGGCGCTAACATGCAGCGCCAGGCCGTTCCGTGTTTGCGTGCCGAGAAAGCGTTGGTCGGAACGGGCATCGAACGCACCGTAGCTGTCGATTCCGGCACGGCGGTGCAGGCCTTGCGTGGCGGTGTGGTGGATTACATCGACGCCAACCGAATTGTCGTGCGCGTTCATGACGATGAGACGGTACCCGGCGAGGTCGGTGTCGATATCTACAACCTGATCAAATACACCCGTTCCAACCAGAATACCAATATCAACCAGCGGCCGCTGGTAAAGGTGAATGACGTCATCGCCAAGGGGGATGTCATTGCCGATGGGGCTTCCACCGATATGGGTGAGCTGGCGCTCGGCCAGAATATGCTGGTAGCATTCATGCCCTGGAACGGCTACAACTTCGAGGACTCGATCCTCATCTCCGAACGCGTGGTGGCGGACGATCGTTTCACTTCGATCCACATCGAGGAACTGACCGTGGTGGCGCGCGACACCAAGCTCGGTGCCGAGGAAATTACCCGAGATATCGCCTCGCTGGGGGAGGCCCAACTGGCCCGCCTCGACGAGTCGGGCATCGTCTATATCGGTGCCGAGGTGGAGGCCGGCGATGTATTGGTGGGAAAGGTGACGCCAAAGGGCGAAACCCAGCTAACTCCGGAAGAGAAGCTGCTACGAGCCATCTTCGGAGAGAAGGCCTCGGACGTGAAGGACACCAGCCTGCGTGTGCCGTCCGGCATGTCCGGCACGGTGATCGACGTCCAGGTGTTTACCCGCGAGGGCATTGAACGCGACAAACGCGCCCAGCAGATCATCGACGACGAGTTGCGTCGCTACAAGACGGATCTTGCCGACCAGATGCGCATTGTTGAGCGCGATACCTTTGCCCGTATCGAACGCCTGCTGGTCGGCAAGCTTGCCAACAAGGGACCGAAGAAGCTGGCCAAGGGCACCAAGCTGACCAAGACCTACCTGGAGTCGCTAGATCCGCACCACTGGTTCGACATTGGTCTTGCCAACGACGAGGCTGCCCAGCAACTGGAAAGCCTGCGCGATAGCATCGAGCAGACACGCAGGGATTTCGATCAGGCATTCGAGGCGAAAAAGAAAAAACTCACACAGGGCGATGAACTGCCGCCAGGCGTGCAGAAGATGGTCAAAGTGTATCTGGCCGTCAAGCGTCGCCTCCAGCCAGGCGACAAAATGGCGGGACGCCACGGTAACAAGGGCGTGGTTTCACGCATTGTGCCGATTGAAGACATGCCACACATGGCCGACGGTACCACGGTCGATATCGTGCTCAACCCGTTGGGCGTGCCATCCCGGATGAACATCGGCCAGATCCTTGAGACACACCTGGGCTGGGCCGCCAAGGGCCTTGGCTTGAAGATTGGTGAAATGCTGAAACATCAGGCGGCGGCAAGCGAATTGCGAAAGTATCTCGACAAGATCTACAACTCCAGCGGCAAAGGCGAGGAAATCGATTCCCTGACAGACCAGGAGGTGCTGGTTCTGGCGGACAACCTCAAGCACGGCGTTCCTTTTGCCACTCCGGTCTTCGACGGCGCGCATGAAGAAGAGATCAAGGACATGCTTGAACTGGCCGGCATGCCACGCACGGGACAGGTCAGTTTGTATGACGGACGTACCGGGGATCAGTTCGAACGCCCGGTGACGGTCGGCTATATGCATGTCCTCAAGCTGCACCATTTGGTCGATGACAAAATGCATGCCCGCTCCACCGGCCCCTACAGCTTGGTGACCCAGCAGCCGCTGGGCGGCAAGGCGCAGTTCGGCGGTCAGCGCTTCGGCGAGATGGAGGTCTGGGCGCTGGAAGCCTATGGTGCTTCCTACACTCTGCAGGAGATGCTCACGGTCAAGTCCGATGACGTGTCAGGCCGCACCAAGGTCTACGAAAACATCGTCAAGGGCGAGCACAAGATCGACGCCGGCATGCCGGAATCGTTCAATGTGCTTGTCAAGGAAATTCGGTCGCTGGCGATCGATATCGACCTCGAGCGCTACTGATTAGCCGGCAGACAGCAACCCGGAAATTTGATTTGAAGTTTCACCCCTGACAGGAGTGAAGTCATGAAAGCACTACTCGATCTGTTCAAGCAGGTAACTCAGGAAGAGGAATTCGATGCCATTACCATCGGTCTTGCCTCGCCCGAGAAAATCCGCTCTTGGTCTTACGGCGAAGTGAAGAAGCCGGAGACCATCAACTACCGCACCTTCAAGCCTGAGCGCGATGGCCTATTCTGTGCCAAGATTTTCGGTCCGGTGAAGGACTATGAATGCCTTTGCGGCAAATACAAGCGCCTCAAGCACCGCGGTGTCATCTGCGAAAAGTGCGGTGTCGAAGTGACGCTGTCGAAGGTGCGACGGGAGCGCATGGGGCATATCGAACTGGCCTCGCCGGTCGCCCATATCTGGTTCCTGAAGAGCCTGCCCAGCCGTCTGGGCATGGTGCTTGACATGACGCTGCGCGACATCGAGCGCGTGCTCTACTTCGAGGCGTATGTCGTGGTCGACCCAGGCATGACGCCGCTCAACCGCGCCCAACTGCTCTCCGAGGATGATTATCTCTCGAAGGTTGAGGAATACGGCGACGACTTCACTGCGGTGATGGGTGCCGAGGGCATCCGCGAATTGTTGCGAACGCTCGATATCAATCACGAAATCGATGTCCTGCGCAAGGAACTCGAGACGACCGGTTCAGAAGCGAAGATCAAGAAGATCGCCAAGCGTCTGAAGGTCCTCGAGGCGTTCCAGCAATCCGGCATCAAGCCAGACTGGATGATCCTAGAGGTGCTTCCCGTACTGCCACCCGACCTGCGCCCACTGGTGCCGCTTGACGGAGGCCGCTTCGCCACATCCGACCTGAATGACCTGTACCGTCGTGTGATCAACCGCAACAACCGCCTCAAGCGGCTGCTGGAACTGAAGGCGCCCGAGATTATCGTGCGCAACGAGAAGCGCATGCTTCAGGAGGCAGTCGATTCCCTGCTCGATAACGGGCGCCGTGGCAAAGCCATGACCGGTGCCAACAAGCGCCCGCTCAAGTCTCTTGCCGATATGATCAAGGGCAAGGGTGGCCGCTTCCGTCAGAACCTGCTGGGGAAACGCGTCGACTACTCCGGCCGCTCGGTCATCGTGGTCGGCCCACAGCTCAAGCTGCACCAGTGCGGGCTGCCGAAGAAAATGGCACTGGAGTTGTTTAAGCCATTCATCTTCAACAAGCTGGAATTGCTTGGCCTGGCGACGACCATCAAGGCGGCCAAGAAGCTTGTCGAACAAGAGGTGCCCGAGGTATGGGACATACTTGAGGAGGTGATCCGCGAGCACCCCGTGATGCTCAACCGCGCACCAACGTTGCACAGGCTGGGCATTCAGGCCTTCGAGCCGACCCTGATCGAGGGCAAGGCTATCCAGTTGCATCCCCTGGTCTGCGTGGCCTTCAACGCCGACTTCGACGGCGACCAGATGGCGGTGCATGTGCCGCTGTCCCTGGAGGCACAGATGGAGGCGCGGACGCTTATGCTGTCCTCGAACAACATCCTGTCTCCCGCCAACGGCGAGCCAATCATTGTGCCGTCGCAGGACATCGTGCTGGGACTTTATTACGCCACTCGCGACCGCATCAATGCCCGTGGCGAGGGCATGGTTCTTTCGGACATTGCCGAAGTGAAGCGTGCCTACGAGTCCGGCAAGGCGGATCTGCATGCCCGAGTCCTGGCACGCATCCGGGAAATCGAGGTCACCGGAACGGGCGAAAAGCGCGAGAAAATCACTCGCTACGAAACGACGATTGGCAGAGCCATCCTGTCGGAGATATTGCCAGCCGGCCTTCCCTTCTCGATCATCAACAAGCCGCTCAAGAAGAAGGAGATATCTCGCCTGATCAACGCCTGCTTCCGCCGCTGCGGCCTGAAGGAGACGGTGATCTTTGCCGACAAGCTGATGCAGGCCGGCTTCGGTCTGGCAACCCGTGCCGGCATATCCATTTCGATCGGAGATATGCTCGTGCCGCCGCAGAAGCACGAGATCATTACGGCTGCCGAGCACGAGGTGAAGGAAATCGAGAAACAATATACCTCAGGTCTTGTTACCGACGGCGAGCGCTACAACAAGGTGGTTGATATCTGGGGCCGTGCCGGTGACCATGTGGCGAAAGCCATGATGGAGCAGCTATCCCATCAGGAAGCGACGGACCGAGACGGGAAGAAAGTGGCGCAGGAATCCCTTAATTCCATCTACATGATGGCCGACTCGGGCGCTCGCGGCTCTGCCGCCCAGATCCGTCAGCTTGCAGGCATGCGCGGCCTAATGGCCAAACCGGACGGCTCGATCATCGAAGTGCCGATCACCACTAATTTCCGAGAGGGGCTCAACGTTCAGCAGTACTTTATTTCGACACACGGCGCTCGCAAGGGCCTGGCCGATACCGCACTGAAGACAGCAAACTCTGGCTATCTGACACGCCGACTGGTGGATGTCACCCAGGACCTGGTGGTGACGGAGGACGATTGCGGCACCAGTAACGGCTTTGCCATGAAGGCGTTGATTGAAGGCGGCGAGGTCGTTGAGGCCCTGCGCGAGCGGGTGCTTGGACGGGTGGTTATCTCGGATGTGCCGCATCCCGAAACGCAGGACGTGCTTTTCCCGGCAGGTACGCTTTTGGATGAAGATGCAGTTGAGCGCATCGAGAGCCTCGGAGTAGACGAAGTACGGGTACGCACGCCGCTGACCTGCGAGACGCGTTATGGGCTTTGTGCCAAGTGCTATGGCCGTGATCTCGGCCGCGGCATGCTGGTCAACTCGGGCGAAGCCGTCGGGGTCATAGCCGCACAGTCCATCGGTGAGCCGGGCACCCAGCTGACGATGCGGACATTCCACGTCGGTGGCGCCGCCTCGCGTGCGGCTGCTGCCTCGCATGTCGAGGCCAAGTCGGCTGGCACGGTGCGCTTCACGCAAAACATGCGCTACGTGACTAACCCAAAAGGAGAAAAGGTAGTCATCGCCCGTTCCGCCGAGGTTCTGGTAACCGATGATCATGGACGTGAACGCGAGCGCCACAAGGTTCCTTACGGCGCAATGCTGGCCGTGGATGACGGCAAGCACGTCAAGGCTGGCGCACAGTTGGCTACGTGGGATCCCCATACCCGCCCGATCGTCACCGAGTACGCCGGCACGGTGAAGTTCGAAAACGTCGAGGAAGGTGTTACCGTAACCAAGCAGATTGACGAGGTGACCGGGCTTTCCACGCTAGTCGTCATCGATCCGAAGCGCAAGGCGGGTGCGGCTGCCAAGGGTTTGCGCCCACAGGTCAAGCTGCTGACGCATTCCGGAGAGGAAGTGAAGATTCACGGTACCGACCACTCGGTGACCATTACCTTTCAGGTCGGCTCGATCATCACGGTGAAGGATGGCCAGGAAGTCAGCGTCGGAGATATTCTGGCACGCATTCCTCAGGAGTCGTCCAAGACCCGCGATATTACGGGCGGTCTGCCGCGGGTGGCCGAGTTGTTCGAAGCTCGTTCGCCCAAGGATGCCGGAGTGCTGGCTGAAGTTACTGGCACGGTGTCTTTCGGCAAGGATACCAAGGGCAAGCAGCGCCTTGTCATCACTGAGCCTGACGGAACGGCGCACGAGTACCTGATCCCGAAAGACAAGCATGTCATGGCCCACGACGGGCAGGTGGTGAATCGCGGAGAGGT
Source organism: Geobacteraceae bacterium (assembly GCA_905339345.1). Taxonomy (GTDB): domain Bacteria; phylum Desulfobacterota; class Desulfuromonadia; order Geobacterales; family Geobacteraceae; genus Geobacter. The sequence continues at coordinate 11,540 of CAJPFF010000243.1, forward strand.
GATAGTGGACGGCCCGGCCGATCCGCACGACATCCTGCGCCTGAAGGGCGTCGAGGAGCTGGCCCGCTATATCATCGACGAGGTGCAGGATGTATATCGCCTGCAGGGTGTGAAGATCAATGACAAACACATCGAGGTGATCGTGCGCCAGATGCTGCGCCGGGTTGTCATCACGGACCCGGGCGACACGCACTTCATTCGAGAGGAGCAGGTGGAGCGCGCCGAGGTGTTGGATGAAAACGACAAGGCGATCAATCAAGACAAGCGTCCGGCCGAGTACCAGTACATGCTGCTTGGCATCACCAAGGCTTCGTTGTCCACCGACTCGTTCATTTCGGCGGCTTCCTTCCAGGAAACCACCCGAGTACTGACCGAAGCAGCCATTATGGGCAAGCGAGACGAGTTGCGCGGCCTCAAGGAGAATGTCATTGTGGGCCGCCTTATCCCCGCGGGTACCGGTCTGGCCTATCATCGGACGCGACGCATGCAGGCCGTCGGCGAAGACATTGCGGCGGGTCACGAACTCGTTGCCGAGGAGGTGGCTTCCCAGGAGGACATACAGGCCGGTTGACGCTGGCTTGCAAAGCTTCGTATAATTCCGCTTCTTTGCGAACGGCGCGGCCATACCGCGCGCAGCGCAAGAGACACGACCCCGGGGCGGCGCGTTCAGGATAGCCGCCTCGGTTTTTTGGAAATTCGAAAATATGCCGACAATCAACCAGTTAGTTCGGAAGTCACGCAAAGCGCCGGTTACCAAGAGCAAGGTGCCAGCGCTAGCAAACTGCCCGGCGAAGCGCGGCGTGTGCACACGCGTGTATACGACCACGCCCAAAAAGCCGAACTCCGCATTGCGCAAGGTCGCCAAAGTTCGCTTGACCAATGGTTTTGAGGTGATTTCATACATTGGCGGTGAAGGTCACAACCTGCAAGAGCATTCGGTTGTGCTGATTCGCGGAGGTCGCGTCAAGGACTTGCCTGGTGTTCGCTATCACATTGTGCGCGGTAGTCTGGATACTCAGGGCGTCAAGGATCGCAAGCAGTCCCGCTCGAAATATGGCGCGAAGCGGCCGAAAGCTGCCTAACGAAGAATTGAGGTAACAGAACATGCCACGACGCAGAGAAGTACCGAAGCGCGACGTCCTGCCCGATCCGAAATTCGGCAGCCAGGATGTGGCGAAGTTCGTCAACGTGTTGATGATGAGCGGCAAGAAGTCGGTTGCTGAAAGTACCGTTTATCGTGCCTTCGACCAGATCAAAGGGAAATCCGGCAAGGACCCGCTTGAGGTTTTCATCCAGGCTGTAAACAACGTCAAGCCTTCCGTTGAAGTGAAAAGCCGTCGCGTCGGCGGTGCCAATTACCAAGTGCCGGTTGAAGTGCGTCCGGTTCGTCGAGCCGCGCTGGCCATGCGATGGATTCGCGAGTCCGCACGCAAGCGTTCTGAAAAGTCGATGGGCGCGCGCTTGGCCGGCGAGTTGTTGGAAGCAGCGGAAGGCCGAGGCGGCGCAGTGAAGAAGCGCGAGGAAGTCCATCGCATGGCCGAGGCGAACAAGGCCTTTGCGCATTACCGGTTCTGATGAGCGGCCGGGAATTTCCGGCGTTTTGACAGGGAAAACCGCCGCGACGTCTCATTCAGACGGCTTGGCAGTTGGCTTAGATAAGGCAGGTTAGCAAAGTGGCACGCACGACCCCGATTGAACGTTATAGAAATATTGGCATCAGTGCGCACATTGATGCCGGCAAGACCACGACCACAGAGCGCATCCTGTTTTACACCGGTGTAACGCACAAGCTGGGGGAAGTTCATGATGGTGCGGCTACGACTGACTGGATGGAGCAGGAGCGCGAGCGCGGCATTACGATTACGTCATCGGCTGTGACCTGCTTCTGGAAAGGCATGGATCTGTCCATGCCGCAGCACCGCATCAACATCATCGATACCCCTGGGCACGTCGATTTCACCATCGAGGTGGAACGGTCCATGAGAGTGCTCGACGGGGCCTGCATGGTGTATTGCGCTGTAGGCGGGGTGCAGCCGCAGTCCGAAACGGTGTGGCGCCAGGCCAACAAGCACAAGGTGCCGCGTTTGGCCTTCGTGAACAAGATGGACCGCCAGGGAGCCGACTTTTTCAAGGTCCATGACCAGATGAAGCTGCGTCTCAAGGCCAATCCCGTGCCGTTGCAAGTGCCAATCGGTGCCGAGGAAAACTTTGAGGGCGTGATCGACCTTATCCGCATGAAGGCGATCATCTGGGACGAGTCTAGCCAAGGCATGAAGTACGAACTGCGTGAAATCCCCGCCGATCTTGCCGAGAAGGCAAAGGAGTGGCGTGAGAAGATGGTTGAGGCGGCGGCTGAAGCCAACGAAGAGCTGATGAACAAATACCTCGAAGAGGGGGACCTCTCGGAGGCAGACCTCAAGAAAGGCCTGCGCCTGCGTACGATCGACAGCGAGATCGTGCCAATGCTGTGCGGTTCCGCATTCAAGAACAAGGGCGTTCAGGCAATGCTTGATGCGGTCATCGATTATTTGCCTTCACCCGTCGATATTCCGCCGGTACAGGGCGAACTGGAAAACGGCACCGCGGGCGAACGCAAGGCCTCGGATGAGGAGCCCTTCTCCGCGTTAGCCTTCAAGATCATGTCGGATCCGTTTGTGGGGCAGCTTACGTTTTTCCGCGTCTATTCCGGAGTCGTGAATTCTGGCGACACCATTTTCAATCCGCTCAAGAGCCGCAAGGAGAGAATCGGTCGCATTCTGCAGATGCATGCCAACCAGCGCGAGGAAATCAAGGAAGTGCGCGCCGGCGACATTGCTGCAGCGGTTGGCCTGAAGGAATCGACTACGGGCGAAACACTGTGCGACCCGAATAAGATTATTACACTCGAGAAGATGGAGTTCCCCGAGCCGGTGATCCACGTCGCTGTTGAGCCCAAGACGAAAGCCGATCAGGAAAAAATGGGTATCGCACTCAACCGCTTGGCTCAGGAAGACCCCTCCTTCCGTGTCCGTACAGATGAAGAGTCCGGTCAGACCATCATTTCCGGCATGGGTGAACTGCACCTGGAAATCCTGGTGGACCGCATGAAGCGGGAGTTTGGCGTTGAAGCCAATGTCGGCGCACCGCAGGTAGCCTATCGTGAGGCAATCAAGAAAGCGGTTGAGCAGGAAGGCAAATTCATTAAACAGTCCGGTGGCCGTGGCCAGTATGGTCATGTCTGGATCAAGCTGGAGCCAAACGAAGCCGGCAAGGGCTACGAATTCGTCGATGCCATCAAGGGCGGTACAGTGCCGCGGGAGTATATCCCGGCCGTGGACAAGGGCTTGCAGGACACGCTACCGAACGGCGTGCTGGCGGGGTTCCCCGTTGTAGACGTCAAGGTTACGCTGTTCGACGGGTCGTATCATGACGTCGATTCGAACGAAAACGCGTTCAAGATGGCAGCTTCGATTGCCTTCAAGGATGCCATGCGCAAGGCCAGTCCGGCCCTGCTCGAGCCGATGATGGCGGTAGAGGTCGAGACCCCCGAGGATTTCATGGGCAACGTGATGGGCGACCTTTCTGGTCGCCGGGGGATGGTGCAGGGCATGGAGGACCAGGTTGGCGGCATCAAGCTGGTGAAGGCAGAGGTACCGCTGGCCGAGATGTTCGGCTATTCCACCCAGTTGCGTTCGCTCACTCAGGGTCGCGCCACTTACTCGATGGAATTCAAGCATTACGCCGAGGCGCCGAAGAATGTCGCCGAGGCAATCATCAACAAGAAGTGATTTGTTCTTTAGGGGAATTGAAACATGGCCAAAGGCAAATTTGAGCGTACGAAGCCGCACGTGAACGTTGGGACGATTGGGCACGTTGATCATGGCAAGACGACCCTGACGGCGGCGATCACGACGGTGCTGTCCAACAAGTTTGGTGGTGAAGCGCGGGGCT
>CAJPFF010000244.1 GCA_905339345.1 Geobacteraceae bacterium
GGAGGGGTGGAAATATGATGATCGAAGCGAACACGCCAGACTATGAAAATCAAGGGATTCGAGGGAGGGAAAGGTTTGACAAGGTAAAGGCTGACGGGCCTCTCGTCGGCAGGGTGTGGCGGGTTGCGTTTTTGATTTCACTCTGGTTAACCATATGGGTCAACTTGGTTAACGGAAATGGTTAACAACCGTCTTCGGCAATGCAGACGTTGGAGCAGGGTGAAGGTGTTATATTTTGGCGGCAGTTATGACGGTACCAGTAAAAATCACAACCAATTAACATTAATAATATTGAGTTGTTACGCCTGATATTTGGTCCCGACCTTCGCACCAATTAATAATCAAGGGGCTTTCAGCACGGATGCTGAGGCCCTTTTCAGTTTTATTGCTTTACTGCAAGTCTCTGTCGAAGCACCTCAAAGAGAACAACCCCACCCGCAACCGAGGCATTTAGGGAACTGACACCCCCCCGGAGCGGGATAGCAACGAGAAAATCGCACTTCTTCCGCACCAGAGGTCTTACTCCCTCTCCTTCCCCGCCGATCACAACGACGACATTTCCGGTCAGATCCTTACCATACAAGGGAGAGGCGGCGCTATCGGCCGTGCCATAGATCCAGAAGCCGACCTTTTTAAGCTCGTCGAGGGCCAGGGCCAGATTGGTAACCTGGGCGACAGGTATGGTTTCGGCTGCACCGGCGGCACTCTTTTCTACCGTGGCAGTTACACGAGCGGCACGATCCTTGGGGATGATGACGCCATGGGCGCCGGCACAGGCGGCGCTCCGGATGAGGGCACCCAGGTTGTGGGGGTCCTGTACCCCGTCAAGGGCAAGGATGAGCCCGCTCTCCCCGGACTCGCGCCACGAGGAGACGATATCGGCCACCTCGGAGTAGGGGAACCCCTCCAGCCTGAGGGCCAGACCCTGGTGATGCTCGGAGCCGCAGAGGCGGCCGATGTCGCGCTTGTCACGACTTCTGACCGGCACTCCCTTCTCGGCGGCGAGCTTCAGGAGTTTCTCCATGCGGCGATCATTGGCATCCCGGGAGACAAAAAGCTCAAAGGCCCTCCGCTTGCCGCGCAGGGCCTCTATGACACTGTTTATCCCGTAGAGGATTTCTTCTTTCACACGTGCCCTTTCCAACCGGCTCAGCCGGCGACGATTTCGTCGAGAATCAACTCGGCTGCAGCAGCCGGATCCGGTGCGTCGCCGATGGGACGGCCGATGACCAGATAGTCGCTCCCTGCCTGCACCGCCTCGACCGGGGTCATGACCCGCTTCTGGTCGTTGAGAGCCGCGAACGACGGACGGACTCCGGGGGTCACGATGAGGAAATCGTTCCCGCACGCCTCGCGGATAAGGGGAATCTCCCGGGGCGAAGCGACGACACCGTCGATGCCGGCCTTTTTGGCAAGAATTGCGAGCTTTACAACCATCTCGGGGACGGCGTGCTCAATCCCCACATCCCGCAGGGTTTCCTCCGTAGACGAGGTAAGGATGGTGACAGCGAGAACCTTCGCCCGTTTTTCGCCCTTGAATTCCCTGTCAAGGGCCTCCACCGTTGTTGCCATCATCTCGTAACCGCCGAGAGCGTGGAGGTTGAATAGCTTAACTCCCATGCGGGCCGCTTCCACCGATGCCATGGCAACGGTATTGGGAATATCGTGGAACTTGAGGTCGAGGAAAACCTCGCCGCCAATCTTCTGAATCATACGGACCGCGGCGGGTCCGCAGGCGGTGAAGAGTTGTTTGCCGACCTTGAACATCCCGACCTTGTCGGCAAGGGTTTCGGCCCAGTACTGGACATGGGCGAATTCTCCGGTGTCGAGGGCAAAGATGACCTTTTCGCGGGCCTGGTCTCTTGTCATTGCGTGCAGTGTCTCCTTGGATCGTTACTGGTTGAGGGCCGCGACGACCAGTGCCTTGACCGTTTCCACCGCCTCGGGCAGCGGCAGGAGGGAAACATCGCCCCCTTTGCGGACCTTGAGCTCCACCTTCCCCTCTGCCAGGTTCTTGCTCCCGACAACCAGCCGCAGCGGAATGCCGATGAGGTCGGCGTCCTTGAACTTGGAGCCGGGACGCTCGTCGCGGTCGTCGAAGAGGACCTCTACACCGGCGGCGGCGAGGGCGCGGTAGAGCTCTTCGCACGCGGCCAAGACCTCCGCATCCTTGGTGCTGACCGCCGAGATGATGCAGTGGAACGGGGCAATGGGGATCGGAAAGATGATGCCATCGGCGTCGTGGTTCTGCTCAATGCAGGCAGCCACGGTCCGGCTGATGCCGATGCCGTAGCACCCCATGAAGATGACCTGCTCCTTGCCGTCGGCATCCAGGTACGTGGCCCGGAGGGCCTCGGAGTACTTGGTCCCGAGCTTGAAGACGTGCCCCACCTCGATGCCGCGCCACATCTCCAGGTGCCCCCCCTCGCAACGGGGACAGGGGTCGCCGTGGACCACATTGCGAATGTCGGCAATGCGTGCCGGCTTGAAATCACGGCCAATGTCCACGTTTTTGAAATGGAGATCGCGGGCGTTACCGCCGGTGACGAAGTTTTTCATTCCCTGGACTGCCAGGTCGGCGACGATCCTGATCTTCAGCCCCACGGGACCGGCGAAGCCGACGGGGGCGCCAGTCACCCGCTCCACGACATCCTCCCCGGCCATCTCCAGCTCTTCACACCCCAGCAGGTTCTTGAGCTTGATCTCGTTCAGATCGTGGTCACCCCGCACCAGGGCCGCCACCGGCTCGCCGTCGGCCACATAGAGAAGGGTTTTCACCAGCGACGAGGCGGGAATGCCGAGGAAAGCGGTCACCTCTTCGACGCTCCGCTTCTGTGGAGTCTCCACCTTTTCCAGGTCCCGGGGTTCGGCATGCTCGGCCGGGAAGAGCCGGGCCTCGGCCTTCTCCACGTTGGCGGCATACTCGCAGGCGGAACAGGAGACGATGGCATCCTCCCCCGAATCGGCGAGCACCATGAACTCGTGGGACGACGAGCCACCGATGGAGCCGGTGTCGGCCTCCACGGCCCGGAACCTGAGGCCGCAACGCTGGAAGATGCGGCGGTAGGCCTGGTACATCTTGTCGTAGGAACTGTCAGCCGCCTCGGAGCTCACGTCGAAAGAGTAAGCGTCCTTCATGATGAACTCGCGGCCCCGCATGAGACCGAATCGGGGACGGATCTCGTCCCGAAACTTGGACTGGACCTGGTAGAGATTCAGCGGCATCTGCCGGTAGCTCTTCACCTCGCGACGGACGAGGTCGGTAATCACCTCTTCGTGAGTGGGGCCGAGGCAGAATTCGGCGTCTTTCCTGTCCTTGAAGCGGAGAAGCTCCTTGCCGTACTGCTCCCACCGCTTCGACTCCTGCCAGAGTTCTGCCGGTTGGACGCTGGGCATGAGGAGCTCGATGGCGCCGGCCCGGTTCATCTCCTCACGGACGATCTGTTCCACCTTGCGGATGGAGCGAAGCCCCAGGGGAAGATAGTTGTAGATGCCGGCAGCAAGCTTGCGGATCATGCCGGCCCGGAGCATGAGCTGGTGGGAAACAACCTCGGCGTCGGAAGGGGTTTCCTTGACCGTGGGGACAAAGTACTGGGAATAACGCATTAACGAACCTCTAAGAGTGTGTGTTTTTCTTGGCCATCTGCTCAACCTCGGCCACAAGGGCATCAGCCATCTCGCCCTCGGGGACCTTCCGGACGATCTCGCCGTGGCGGAAGAGAAGCCCTTCGCCCCGGCCTCCGGCGATCCCCACGTCGGCCTCCCGGGCCTCGCCCGGACCGTTCACCACGCACCCCATGACCGCAACGGTGAGGTGGGCATCGATGGCGGCAAGACGGTTCTCCACCTCTTCGGCCACGCCGATCAGGTTGATCTGGCACCGGCCGCAGGTGGGGCAGGAAACAAAATTGATTCCCCGCTGCCGCAGCCCCAAAGCCTTGAGGATCTCGAAGCCGACCCGCACCTCGTCCACCGG
>CAJPFF010000245.1 GCA_905339345.1 Geobacteraceae bacterium
GCCGCCGGGAAAGAAGATCGGATCAACCACGTAGGAATCGGTGGTGAAAGCAAGCCGCTGGCCCCCATGCTCCACCACCGCCGCGTCGTTCTGCCCGGCGAGGGAAATGCCCGAAAGGGCTGGGATAATGAGGTCGTCCAGGAGCTGGTGGGAGAGCTTCCCGCCGCTGCCGTGGCCCAGAAGGATCAGGTCTTTGTTCACAGGATTCTCCGGCTTGTGTATTTCTTGGTTCTAAACACCACTGCGCATCACCGCCCGTACTTGTAGGCCGCCGCGCAGGTCCCCTCGGAAGAAACCATGCAGGCCCCCACGGGGGACTCGGGGGTGCAGGCCTTCGCAAAGAGGGGACAGTCGAAGGGGTTCACCTTTCCCTTGAGGATCTCGCCGCAGAGGCACCCCGCGTGCTCCTTCGTCTCCTCCACCTCAACGGGAATCGCCTTTTCGGCGTCGAACGACCCGTAGGCGTCGGCGATCCGCAGACCGCTCCCGGGAATGACCCCGATGCCGCGCCACGGGGCGTCGAAAGGGGTGAGAACCTCGGCGATGACCTCCTGGGCCTTCCGGTTCCCCTCCCACTTCACCACGCGGCTGTACTGGATCTCCACCCGGGACGCGCCTTCCACCACCTGGCGGGCCAGCATCTCCACCCCCTGCATGACGTCCACCGGCTCGAAGCCGGTCACCACGCAGGGAACCCCGCGCTCTTCCGCCAGGAACCGGTAAGCGTTGGCGCCGATGACGACGCTCACGTGGGCCGGGCAGAGGTAGCCGTCGATCTTCAGTTCCGGGTCGCTGGAGAGGACCTCCATGGGAATCGGGATCGTCTTGTGGGCGGCCAGCACATAGTAGTTGCCGAGCCCCTGCTTCTTCGCGGCCAGGATGCTCCCGCCGATGGCCGGGGCCGTGGTCTCGAAACCGACCCCCAGGAAGACGACTTTCCTGTCCGGATTCCTGGCCGCCAGGGCCACGGCGTCCAGGGGGGAGTAGACGATCCGGATGTCGGCCCCCTTGGCCCGCTCCTCAATGAGGGAGGAGGACGAGCCGGGAACCCGGACCATGTCACCGAAGGTGGCGACGATGACGCCGGGGAGCCGGCAGAGGGCCACGGCCCGGTCCACGTAGTCGTTGGGGGTGACGCAGACGGGACACCCCGGCCCGGAGATGAGCCGCACCTGGGGGGGGAGGAGGCTGCGGAGCCCGTACTGGTAGATGGCCATGGTGTGGGTGCCGCAGACCTCCATGAAGGTCATGGACTCGGTGCGGCCCGCCACGAGCTCTCGTATCCGGGCGGCAAGGCCGAGCACGATAGCCTTGTCGCGGAATTCGTCCTGGTAGTTCACGCCATGTCCTCCAGCTTGAAAACCTCTCTCATAAGACGCAGCGTCTCCTGCGCATCCTCCTCATCCAGCCGGGAGATGGCAAAGCCCGCATGGACGATGACAAAATCCCCCACCGTCACATCCTCGTCGAGGAGCATGAGGCTCGCCTCTTTCCTCACTCCGTCGATCTCGGCAACGATGTCGCCGTCGCCGACGCTGACCACCTGCATGGGTACTCCGAGACACATGGTTCTATTCTCCTTTTCGTGCTGCGTAGCCTGCGACAACCGCCTGCCCCAGGGCCAGCCCCCCGTCGTTGGGGGGAACGAGCCGATGGGTGTAGACGTGGAAACCCCCATCCGACAGGGCCTGGACGACCCCTTCGGTCAGGAGTTTGTTCTGGAAAACGCCCCCCGAGAGGACCACCCGGTCCAGTCCGTCAAGGGCGCGGATTTCACTGCACAGATCCGCCGCCGCCAGGGCAATGGTATTGTGGAAACCACGGGCCATCTCCGCCCCCGGTCGACCTGCCACCAGATCCTCCACCAGTGCCCGGACCATCAGCCGGAAATCGATCTCGGCAACACCGGTGCGGCGGACAATGGCAAAGGGATAGGCAAACATCGTGCCGCTCCCCTCGGCCAGGGCCTCCAGCTCCATGGCCGCCTGCCCCTCGTAGGAGACCCGACCCCGCAGCCCCATGAGGGCCGCCACAGCATCGAAGAGCCGGCCGCAGCTGGAGGTAAGGGGAGAGTTGATCCGCCGTTCCAGCATCTGGAGATAGAGTTTGCGCTCGCCCCCGTCGATCTCACCGAGCCACGGAAGGGGAAGGTCGAAGAGTCCGGCGCCGAAGGCATCGTGGAGATGGGCCAGTGCCATCCGGAACGGTTCCTTCACCGCCGCGTCGCCGCCGGGAAGGGGCACCTGCCGGAAGTGGCCGGCCCGCCGGCAACCGTCGTACCCCCCCACCAGGAATTCTCCCCCCCAGACGGTGCCGTCCGTGCCGTAGCCGGTGCCGTCGAAAATGACGCCGATGACCTGGCCATCGAGGCCGTTCTCGGCCATGCAGGAGGCCAGGTGGGCGTGGTGGTGCTGCACCGCCACCCGGCGGAGCTCCCCGAACCCCTCGGCAAAGGCCGTGGAAAGGTAGTCGGGGTGGAGGTCGTGGGCCACGACGGCGGGAGTTATCTCCAGGAGACCCTGGAGATGTGCGGTCGTCTCCGCCAGGGAGGCGAGGGTGGCGGCGTTTTTCAGGTCACCGATGTGCTGGCTCATGACGGCCCGGTCCCCCCGGGCGAGGCAGACGGTCCCCTTCAGCTCGGCCCCCACGGCGAGGACGCCGGGAACCTCCACGGGGAGCCTGACCTCCCGCGGCACGTACCCCCGGGAGCGGCGCAGGAAAAGGGGATTCCCCCGGAAGACCCGGATCACCGAGTCATCGGCGCGGGTATGGATCTCCCGGTCGTGGACCAGGAAGAAATCGGCGATTGCCGCGAGCCGCTCCCGGGCCTCGGCGTCCCGGTAGGCGATGGGCTCGTCGGAGAGGTTGCCGCTCGTCATGACCAGGCCCGTGAACCGGTCCCGCAGGAGCAAGTGATGGAGCGGCGCGTAGGGGAGCATGGTCCCGAAGTAGCCGTTGGACGGGGCCACCAGGGGAGAGACAGGGTTGTCGGGCCGCTTGCGCAGGAGCACGATGGGGTGCTCGGGGCCAGCCAGGAGCCGTTCCTCCACGGCATCGGAGAGGGCGAAGATCCGCACCGCCGCTAGGTCGGGGGCCATGAGGGCGAAGGGCTTCTCGTCCCGGGCCTTACGGCGGCGCAGTTCCCGCACCGCGGCATCGTTCAGGGCGTCCGCAGCCAGGTGGTAGCCGCCGACCCCCTTCACGGCAAGGATCTTCCCTTCGGACAGGAGCGCCCTGGCCGTTTCCACCGGGTCCCCTGGGAGTTCCCGATCGTCGGCGTCCACGAGCCTGAGCCGGGGCCCGCAGGCGGGGCAGGCAAGCGGCTGGGCGTGGAAGCGGCGGTCCCGGGGGTCCTCGTACTCGGCCCGGCAGGCTGCGCAGAGGGGGAAAGGGGCCATGGTGGTGTTGGGGCGGTCGTAGGGGATGGCGGTGATGAGGGAGTAGCGGGGGCCGCAGTTGGTGCAGGTGATGAAGGGGTAACGGTAGCGGCGGTCGGCCGGGTCGAAGAGTTCCCGGAGACAGTCGGGGCAGACGTCGCCGTCGGGGGCCACCCGCACCGGGCCGGTGCTCCCCTCGCTGTCGAGGATGGTGAAGGCGGTGTCCCCCTTCGGCGAAATCTCCCCGGTGACGACCGAGGCGATGACGGCCAGGGGTGGAGCCTCTCCCTCAAGGTCGGCAACGAAGGAGTCGAGGCGCGGGGCATCCCCCTCAGCCTCCATGACCACGCCGGCGGTGGTGTTCTTCACCCATCCGGTGATGCCGTGGCGCTCCGCAAGGCGAAAGACGAAGGGGCGGAAGCCGACCCCCTGGACGATCCCCTCGATGGTTATCCTG
>CAJPFF010000246.1 GCA_905339345.1 Geobacteraceae bacterium
CTCGTGATCAGCTTGCTATTGTAAAATATCAGGCAGGCGTGTTGCCTGTCATTGAGCTTTCCATCCACAGTCTCACAACCAGGTTATTTGTACGGGGTGATGGCGCTCAAATGATTAGGGATGATCTTAGTGCAACAGCTAACAAGGGGTTGGTGTCGGATGCCGCAAACAACGGGGTCCCGCATACCCCCTGAGCCGTTGGAAACAATTTAAAACATGAATAACCACAACATTTCAGTCATGCATTGGCGTGCTATCCCACGCCACCACCCATCCGCATTCCTTCTCGCCGCGCAACTGTTGAGCCTGGTGCTGTACGCCCTTTTTGACGGGAGTTCCAGCGGGCGGGCAGTGCTCGGTGCGTTCGGAGTCCTGGTGCTGGCGCTCGTAGTCTGGGTCATCAACCGCAGTCCGACAATCCGGTGGATAGCATGGGTCATCGCGGTCCCAGCATTTGCGCTTTCGCTTCTGTCAGTGATGATTATCGACCAGAACCTATTGATTTGGTCATCGCTGTTGGAGGCAACGCTGTATTTTTACGCGGCTGGCAGCCTGATAGCCTACATGATGAAAGATTACCGGGTGACCACCGACGAGTTGTTTGCCGCTGGCGCCACTTTCACCCTTCTTGCGTGGGGATTCGCCTATGCGTATCTGGTTTGCCAAACATGGGTACCGGGCAGCTTCGTCGGCGGTAACCATCCCGGGCAACCGCTGACCTTCCTCGAGTTCCTGTCCCTGAGCTTCACCAATCTTTCGGCAACAGGCCTCGGCGATATCCTGCCGATTAATCCGCCGGGGCGGGTGCTGGTGATGCTGGAACAGTTTGCTGGCGTCGCCTACATCGCCGTGGTGGTCTCTCGGTTGATTGGAATGACGATCGTTCGTTACGAGGGGAAGGGAACATCCTGACACTACTGCTCTGCCGGTGGGCTTGTCTGACTCCCCCAACAAGCCCACCGGGTTGCTTACGCTCCTGGTGAACTGAGCGTTGGGCATCCCATCAGCAGCACGAACCGTATTTGAAGCAGGAAGGGAAGCAGCAACATGACAAGCTATCTTGAGGGTGCACTCATCAAGGACGAGAAAGTTATGTATACAGGTAACATCAGCCTGTGGTGTCTTGCGCCACTCATCATCCTTGGGTTTCTGTTCCTGATTCTGTATGGCTTTGGCCTCATTTTCTGGCTGGTGGCATTCGTGCGCTACAAAACCACTGAGCTTGCCGTAACGAATAAGCGTGTCATCGCCAAGTTCGGGTTTATCAGCCGCAAGACCATTGAACTCAACATCAACAAGGTCGAAAGCATTCAGGTCAATCAAGGCGTTCTTGGGCGCATTTTCAATTACGGTTCTTTGACCATTTCCGGAGCAGGCAACCCACAGGCTCCTATTACCGGCATCTCGAAGCCAATGGATTTCCGCCGGGTGTTCATGGAGACCCAAGACCAAGCTGCCCAGGCAAAGACGGAGTAGGCTCATGGTTGCTGCGGGCTTTGTTATGGCGTACACCTTGTGGTAGCAGTACCTTCAGCAGGTAAATGCAAATCCGGGTGCTTGTTCGGATGAACCGTCTGCTGCGAATCATCCGCTATTCATGGGCCGCGCCCGCAAGCTCGGTGGGGCTTCTCCTGTTGGTCGTAGCCGTCTGCCTGGGGGCCACCTGCCGCGTGGTCGACGGGGTGGTTGAGGTTGCCGGCGGCCGGTTCTCCCGCGTTTTCCCGTTGTTGCCCCGCGTCTTCCACTTCGAGGCCATTACCTTTGGCCATGTGGTCATCGGGCTGGATCACTCCCTCCTCGCGCATCTGCGCACTCACGAGCACGCCCATGTCCGCCAGTACGAGCGGTGGGGCCTTCTGCTCATCCCCCTCTACCTCGGTTCAAGTGCCATTCAAAAGATGCGGGGGCGCAATCCGTACCTGCACAACCGTTTCGAGCGCGAAGCATTCGCGAAGGCCGCCACTCCCCCGGTCGGGCTGCACGCAACCATAGAGAAGAGTGATGCGGACGCCTGACTGACGGGAGAATCTATTCAGCGCCAGGTGAGGTCGAGGCGGTTGCGTTTCGGGGGACGGCGGTAGGTGGTCACCGGGTAGCCGAGGAGGATGGTGTAGCCGGGGCGGTGTCCTTCGGGGAGGCTCAGGGCCTGCCGCAGCGGTTCCCACGCCTCGGCGGCCATTTGGAAGAATCCCCCCAGGCAGGTGCCGACGCCGTGGGCTGGCGCCACGATTTCCAGGTGAGCGGCGGCGATGATGGAATCCACGTCGGCCGTCGGATGCTGACGGTCGGAGTAGGGGATGACCAGGTGAGGGGCATTGCGGCAGATGGGGTCGTTCCCCTTGCGCCAGGAGCGGATCATGCCGGCGACGTTGAAGTGGGGACCCAGGCGGGAGCCGCCTTCCCGTTGGGAACGGAGCCAGTCGACTGCCAGCCCGGTCAGCCGTCGCACCTCGGCGGTGTCGTGGATGACCAGCCACTTTATTCCCTGCCTGTTGCTGCCGGTTGGGGCGAACCGGACAACGTTCAGAAGGCCTTCGATGGTTTCCCGGGGTACCGGATCGGGCCGGAAGTGGCGGATGGAGCGCCGCATCCGCAGGTAGGCGTCGAGGTCTTCCGCCGCGAGAGGGGTGCTTGGCGGCGAGTAGGTGGACGGGTCGAGGCGGGGGGCGTCCACCAAGAGGGCACTGGTGGGGCAGACCGCCTCGCAGTGGCCGCAGGCAATGCACCGGGCCGCGCCGGTGTCAGTGAAGCGCGGGGAGAGGCTCCCCTCAGGCAGCTCGATGATGCGCAGGGGGCAGGTGGCAACGCAGGCGCCACAGCGGGTGCAGAGGGTGCCGGTAACGATCAGGTCGGGCATCGTTCAGTTCTTTCCCGTGGCACTTCCCGCTGCCATGAGTCCCCGGAGCGTCTTCAGGTTCATGACGTCGAACTCGTCATCGTCCCCCTTGGGGGTCTCGAGGATTTTCGGGATGTTCGCAAAGCGGGGATCGTTGACCAGGGAGCGGAACCCTTCGAGCCCCATGGCCCCCTGGCCGATGTGCTCGTGGCGGTCGACCCGGCAGTTGAGCCCCTTCCTGGAGTCGTTCAGGTGGAAGCACTGGAGTCGGTCGATGCCGATGATCCGGTCGAAGTCGGCGAAGACCTGCCGGTACCCTTCCGGCGTGGTGATGTCGTAGCCGGCGGCGAAGGTGTGGCAGGTGTCGTAGCAGACGGCGAAGCGGCCGGGGTGGGCGGAGCCGTCGATGATGGCCCGCAGGTGCTCGAAGGTGTACCCCAGGTTCGTCCCCTGGCCGGCGGTGGTTTCCAGGAGAATCTTTCCGGTGAACTCGGGGACCGCGGGGATGAGGAGGTCGAAGGCCTCGCAGATGCGCTTGATGCCGGTCTCCTCGCCGTCCCCCACGTGGGCGCCGGGGTGCATGACGATCCTGGTGATGCCGAGGCGGGCGCAGCGCTCCATCTCCTCCCGGAAGGAGAGGAGGCTCTTGTCCCGGGTCTCCCCTGCCGGTGCCGCCAGGTTGATGAGGTAGATGTCGTGGCAGACGATGTCGTGGAGTCCCGATTCCGCCCACTTCTCCCGGAAGAGGGCCACGTCGGAGTCGCTGGGGATCTTTCCCCGCCACTGGTTGGAGTTCTGGGTGAAGATCTGGATGACGCCGCAGCCCACCTTCACCCCCCGGTCGGGGGCGTTGTGGAGACCGCCGGCGATGGACATGTGGGCGCCGAAGTAATCCATGAATAACCTTTCTTTGCTACAGGTTACAGAGAGTAGGGGCGGGGTCTCCCCGCCCTTTGCCCGGCCATCTGGTTCAGAAGCGGGCGGGGAAACCCCGCCGCTACATATCTCGCCGAGGCCTGAGATTATTCTTGATCAGTTCGATCCGCTCGGCATATTCCCCTTCGGCGAGTAGCACCTCCCCATGGGGCTCGCTCCAGATGGGGCGGGGCCAGAGGGGGTCGGTGGCGAAGCGGGGGACCAGGTGCCAGTGCATGTGGGGGACTATGTTGCCGATGAGCTCGTAGTTCATTTTAGCGGGGCGGAAGAGGGTGTTCAGGGCCGCAGCCACGGCGGTGACTTCTTCCATAATCCCCTGCCGCACCGTGCGATCCAGGTGGAAGAGCTCGGTGATGTGCTCCTTGGTGAAGACGAAGGTGTAGCCGGGAAAGAACTGGTCGCGGTTCAGCATGACGAGGGTGTGGTCCAGCTCGGCGATGCGCAGGGCCGGTTCGTCGTGCCATTTCGTGCACATGGGGCAGGGTGTGGTCATGGCGGGTCCGTGGGGGCGGGGTCTCCCCGCCCGATTATTGTGCGGTTGAAGCAGATAAGGGCGGGGGAACCCCGCCCCTACGGGTCAGATGTCTATCTCGCCGGAGAAGACCTCCGTGGCCGGGCCGGTCATGTAGAGGAAGCCGTCGTCGGCCCACTCCAGCTCGAGGTCGCCGCCGGAGAGGTGGTTGAGGATCTTCTTCTCGGTGAGGCCGTTGAGGACCCCGGCCACGCAGACGGCGCTGGCGCCGGTGCCGCAGGCGAGGGTTTCGCCGGCGCCCCGCTCCCAGGTCCGCTGGCGCACCTCGGTGCGGGAAATGATCTGGACGAATTCCACGTTGGTGCGGCGGGGGAACATCTCGTGGTTCTCGATGAGGGGGCCGTACTTCTCCACCTGGAAGCTTTCCACGTCGTCCACGAAGATGACGCAGTGGGGGTTCCCCATGGAGACGCAGGTAATCTGGAACGTGGTATGGAGGATGTTGAGGGGCTGGCTGACGATCTGCCCGTCGGCGGGCTCGCCGACCATGGGGATCTCGGCCCGCTTCAGGCGGGGCTTGCCCATGTTGACCCGTACTTTCTCGATTGTGCCGTCGGCGCCGAGCACGAGTTGGAGGGTCAGGATGCCGGCGCCGGTCTCGGCGGTGATCTCCTTCTTCGAGACGATGCCGTGGTCGTAGGCGTATTTTGCCACGCAGCGGATGCCGTTGCCGCACATCTCCGACTCGGAGCCGTCGGAGTTGAACATTCGCATCCGGACGTCGGCCTTGTCGGACGGCATGATGAGGATGAGACCGTCGGAACCGATGCCGAAGTTGCGGTTGGAAACCTTGATGGCCACCTGCTCCGGGTTGTCGACCTGCTCCTCGAAGCAGTTCACGTAGACATAGTCGTTGCCGGCACCGTGCATCTTGGTAAATTTCATGGAAGTTCCCCTCGTTATTGAAGAAAGTGGATCACTATCCCGGTAGAAATACCAGAAACGGCAGTCGCCAACAAGGAAAAATCGGCCACCCTTGACCGCGTCAATGGTTCTTGAGTATGATGCGTATAAATAATTGCGCGGAGGTACGTTCCCATGGAACTCAAAAGCAAGATCTGGATGACCGGCAACCTGGACTGGTTCGCCTACGTGGGCGAGGAGGAGATGTACCTGGGGAGGCGCGAGGTTCCTTCTCCCCTCGCGGAGGGGGATGCCTGGATCAACTCCATCGGTGACAGCTTCAAGGTGGAAGACTGCGAAATAAAGTATCTCGGCAGGGTCGAACCTCCGAAAGCGTTCTGGTGACGGGCCGGTACCGACGGGCGTTGCAGAAGGTCCGCTCCGTGGTATCCTTTCCGTGTATGATCCCGGCGAGGAGGTGCTTCCATGGTGGCGAACCGTGCCGCGTTTGTGGTCCTGTCGATGGTGGTGTTGCTGATGGGCGCGGGGGATGCCGGTGCCGAACCGGTTGATCACTACGGCTTCATGGTCGACCGCCGCGCCAGCTACGACGAGTGTGTCGCCTGTCACGACGGGAGCGTCGCAAAGGCCGCCGTCTACTGCCTTCAGGACTGCTCCTTCAGAACCCCCCATTCCATTCTGCGCCGCTATCCGCCTCCCGGGCGCGAAGCGGCGTACCGTCCGGTCGAGTCCCTCCGGGAGGCGGGGATCGAACTGGCCGGCGAGATGGTCGTCTGTATCTCCTGCCACAACCTGGGTAATCCACCCCCCTATCATCTGGCCGTCGACAACAGTGCCAGCAGACTCTGTCTGGCCTGTCACATCCAGTGATCTGTTATCCCTTCCCCTCGTGCTGAAACTCTGATATCTGTAATGCCGGCCATGTTTCTGTGGAAACATTTGCGCTGCACGTTTATATTCTTGACGCAAAAAGTAAAGGATCGTATAGTGGCCCAAAAGCGGAAGGAGGATTCATGAAGCTCTCGACAAAAAGCCGCTACGGTCTGCGGGCAATCTTTGACATAGCCTATAATTCAGGAAATCTCCCGGCTCAGGTCCAGGATATCTCCCGGCGCCAGGGGATTTCCCCCCGCTACCTGGAGCAGATTTTCCAGGGGCTCAAGCGGGCCGGCATCCTCAAGAGCAAGCGTGGTCCCCAGGGGGGGTACTGTCTCGCCAAGAAGCCCGAAGAGATCACGGTGGCCGAGGTGCTTATCGCCACCGAGCGGGACATGAATCTCGTGGAGTGTTCCAGCAAGCGGAAGAAAAAGGCCGAGTGCGGCTTCGACGGGATCTGCGTGACCCAGGAGCTCTGGTGCGAGGCGAGTTCTCGGCTCATTGACTATTTTTCGTCCATAACCGTGAAGGATCTGTGTGACCGTGGCCAGCAGATAGGGATCAAGCGGGAGCAGGATCACCGGTTCATGTATTTCATCTAGGGAAAAGGAGACGGAGATGCCGGTATTAGACAGCTACAAGGTAATTGAGCAGATTGGCAACACCCCCCTGCAGCGTCTGGCGAAGCTTGAGGCGCCCGGTTCCGCGGCCGTGTACGGCAAGGCCGAGTTCTTCAACCCGGGCGGCAGCGTGAAGGACCGCATCTGCCTGGCGATGATCGAGGCTGCCGAGCGCGACGGAGCCCTGAAGCCGGGGATGACGGTGGTGGAGCCCACCAGCGGCAACACGGGGATCGGCCTCTCCATGATCTGCGCCATCAAGGGGTACAAGCTTGTTCTCACCATGCCCGACACCATGACCGTGGAACGGAGAAGGCTCCTGGCCGCCTACGGGGCCGAGCTCATCCTGACCCCCGGAGCCCAGGGGATGCGGGGCGCCGTCCAGAAGGCCGAGGAGCTGTCCGCCCAGCCGGGGCACATCATGATGCAGCAGTTCAAGAACGCGGCGAACCCGGAAGCTCACCGCAAGACCACCGCTCCCGAGATCATCAAGTCCCTCAGCGGCCAGAGCATCGACGCCTTCGTGGCCGGCGTGGGGACCGGCGGCACCATCACCGGGGTCGGCGAGGTGCTGAAGGCCCAGAACGCCGCCGTGCGCATCGTGGCGGTGGAGCCCGATGCCTCTCCCATCCTCTCCGGCGGCCAGCCGGGTCCCCACAAGATCCAAGGGATCGGCGCCGGCTTCATCCCGGACGTGCTCAATACCAAGATCTACGACGAGGTCATCCGGGTGACCAACGAGGACGCCTACGAAACCGTCCGCCGCCTGGCCCAGGACGAGGGGGTGCTCGTGGGGATATCCTCCGGCGCCAACGTCTTCGCAGCCCTCCAGGTGGCGAAGAAACTGGGGCCCGGCAAGAACGTGGTTACGATTCTGTGCGATACGGGAGAGCGATATCTTTCGACGGGTGTTTTTGATTAGCAGTCCACGTTCGAAGCGTTATCAGGATATTACAGAAGAAGCCCGTTCCCCGAACGGGCTTCTCATTTCAGGGACCACCGATGAACGACGTGCACGAAAAATACGCGAAACTCAAGACAATCCTCCGGGAGATGGGATCGGTGCTGGTCGCCTTTTCCGGCGGGGTCGACTCCACGTTCCTCCTGCGGGTGGCCCACGATATCCTCGGTGACAAGGCCGTGGCCCTTACCGCCACCTCTCCCACCTATCCCGAGTCGGAGTTCAACGAGGCGGTGGCCCTTGCCCGGGCGATCGGCGCCCGGCAGGTGGTGGTGGAGTCCAATGAGCTGGAGATCCCCGGCTTCGCCGAGAACCCCCGCAACCGCTGCTATCACTGCAAGAAGGAGCTGTTCCAGCTGGCCGGCGCCAGGGCCGCGGAGCTTGGCCTTGCCTGGGCGGCCGACGGGAGCAACGTGGACGATCTGGCCGATTTCCGGCCCGGGCGGCAGGCGATCCAGGAGCTTGGCGTCCGGAGCCCGCTTCTGGAGGCGGGGCTCGGCAAGGAGGATATCCGGCAGCTCTCGCGGGAGCTGGGGCTTCCCACCTGGGACAAGCAGCCCTTTGCCTGCCTGTCGAGCCGCTTCCCCTACGGAACCGAAATCACGCCGGAGCGGCTCCGGCAGGTGGGGAGTTGCGAGGAATTCCTGAAGGGTGAGGGATTTTCCACGTACCGGGTCCGCTACCACGGCGAGACGGCCCGCATCGAGCTGGGCGAAGCCGAGATTCCGCGGCTCCTGGAAACGGCTATGCGGCGGAAGGTGGCGGCGTTTTTCAAGGGGGCGGGGTTTACCTACGTGGCTCTGGACCTGGAGGGGTACCGCACAGGGAGTATGAATCTGGGGACCGGGGACCAGGGACCAGGGACCGGGAAAAGCTTTTGATTCTTACCGGTCCCTGGTCCCGGTTTTTCTATTTCACTTCCACATTGATCTGCTTCGGCTTGGTCTCCTCGCGCCGGGGGAGCGTGATGGTCAGGATCCCCTTGTCGCAGACGGCCTTGACCGTATCACGGTCGATGGTGGTGGGGAGCGAGAAGCTCCTCATGAAGGAGCCGTAGTACCGCTCCACCCGGTGGTAGTTCTCCTTCTTCACTTCCTGGTCGTGCTTCCGCTCGCCCCGGATGGTGAGGGTGTTGTCCTCGATCTTTACCTCGATATCCTTTTGGTCGATGCCGGGAAGCTCTGCCTTGATGACGACGCCGTTTTCATCCTCGAAGATGTCCACCGGCGGCTGCCAGACCCCTTCGCGAAGCTCTTCGCCGCTCTCCCTGCTCCACGCCATATCCAGGAGCCGGTTCATCTGCTCCTGCAGGTTCCTGAGATCTCCAAACGGGGTGTACTTGACGATTGCCATGGTTCATGCACCTCCTGCGGGTTATGTTATCCCAAACATAATCACTCATCCGCCATAGTCAAGGGGGGAGGATGCCACTGTCGGCTCCTCCCCCCTTCATTTCCTTCATTTCAGCAACGGTGCTGCTATTTCATTGTCGGACTGTCAGACCCGCTTTCCCTTGGGCACGCTGTGCTTGAGCTTCTTGGAGCCGTCATAGAGACTCCCCTTGATGACCCCCCGCTTTTCCTTCTGGTCCCTCTTGTCGTAGTCGGTGGAAAGGGTGACTTCCGCGTCTTCAGCCAGTCTTTCGATTGTTTCCGCTTGTTTTTCCATCATGCCGAACACCTCGTGTCGTTGATGGCACGCCGTGGTGGCGCGCCTGTTGGTCGCCGAACCGATTCCTGTCAACACCTCCTCTCTTTGATGTGACACCATAATACCACGGCATCTGTGAGATGCAACCGGCGCAAAGTTAAAATTTTTCAACATTATTAATGAGTTATGTGACGGTGGGAATGCCTTTCGGCGGGGCTTTATGCCTTGATGGACCGCGCGATATGGGCTACTATCCCGGCGAGGCTCACTATAAACAAAACAGTGGATGAGGTGCAGAGTGCCCATACTATACAAAGTTGTCGAGATAAACACGGTAACCGAAGACACCCTGGAGGAAGCCCTCAACGAGTGGACCGCCAAGGGGTGGCGTTTCGACGGGATGCAGTTCGCCATGCGGGATGCGAGCCGGCGGCCGGCCATGGCCTTCGTCTTCTTTACGCGGGATGAGCAGGAGGTGGCGCCGTGACCGAAAAACAGACCCTCTACCTCATCGACGGCTCCTCCTACATCTACCGGGCCTACTTCGCCATCCGGCACCTCTCGTCTCCCAAGGGGTTCCCCACCAACGCCCTCTACGGCTTCACCCAGATGCTCCTCAAGGTCATCAAGGACCGCCGCCCCGACC
Source organism: Geobacteraceae bacterium (assembly GCA_905339345.1). Lineage (GTDB taxonomy): Bacteria > Desulfobacterota > Desulfuromonadia > Geobacterales > Geobacteraceae > Geobacter. Next base: position 9,922 of record CAJPFF010000246.1, read on the forward strand.
ATATCGCCGTGGTATTCGACGTGGGGCGCACCACCTTCCGCACCGACCTCTACCCCGACTACAAGGCCAACCGCACCGCCATGCCCGACGACCTGATTCCCCAGATCGCCCCCATCAAGGAGATGGTCCGGGCCTTCAACATCCCGGTGCTGGAGCTGGCGGGGTACGAGGCCGACGACATCATTGGCACCATCGCCCGGGCGTGCGAGGAGCGGGGGATGGAGGCGGTGGTGGTCACCGGCGACAAGGACCTGATGCAGATCGTGAGCGAGCGGGTGACGCTCCTGGACACCATGAAGGAGAAGGTTTCCGGCATTCCCGAAGTACAGGAGCGGTTCGGCGTCGGTCCCGACGGGGTGGTGGACATACTCGGCCTGGCCGGGGACACCTCCGACAACATCCCCGGCGTTCCGGGGATCGGCGAGAAGACCGCCATCAAGCTGATCCTGGAGTTCGGCTCCCTGGACGATCTTCTCGCGCGGGCCGGCGAGGTGAAGGGGAAGACCGGGGAGAAGCTTCGGGAGTTCGCCGACCAGGCCCGCCTCTCCCGGCAGTTGGCCACCATCGTGCGCGACGTGCCGATGGAGTTCGACTTCGCGGCCTTTGCCGCCTCCTCCCCCGATAACCGGCGCCTGGCTGAGCTCTTCAAGGAGTACGGCTTCACCACCCTCATGAAGGAGCTGACCAGCGAGGCGACCCTCTCCACCGAGCAGTACCGGACCATCTCCACGGAGGAGGAGTTCCGGGCGCTCCTGGCGGAGCTGGAGGCGGCCGGCACCTTTGCCGTGGACCTGGAGACCACGAGCCTGAACCCCCTGGAGGCGGAGATCGTCGGCATCTCCCTGAGCTACCGGGACCACGAGGCGTGCTACATCCCGGTGGGGCACGTCGTCACTTCTCCCTCCCCCTCGACGGGGGAGGGCCGGGGTGGGGGTGAAGCGGGGAGGGGGGATATGGTGCTGGCGCCCTCGCAACTCCCCCGCCAGCGGGTGCTGGACGGCCTGCGGTCCCTCCTCGTCGACCCGAACGTGCGCAAGGTGGGGCAGAACCTGAAGTACGACTACCAGGTCTTCCGCCGCCACGGCATCGGGCTGGCCGGGGTCTGGTGCGACACCATGGTGGCCTCCTACCTCCTGAACCCGGTCCGCTCCAGCCACGGCCTCGACTCCCTCTCCGTGGAGCACCTGGACCACAAGATGATCTCCTACGAAGAGGTGGCGGGGAAGGGGAAGGAGCAGGTGAACTTCGCCCAGGTGCCGGTGGAGAAGGCCTCCGTCTACTCCTGCGAGGACTCGGATGCCGCGTGGCTCCTCCACCGCTTCTTTCTCCCCCGGGTGGCGGAAATGGGGATGGAGCGGCTCTTCTTTGATGTGGAGATGCCCCTGGTGCCGATCCTGGCCGAGATGGAGCTGGCCGGGGTAAAGCTGGACCTTCCCCTTCTCGGGGAGCTTTCCGCGGGTCTGGGCGCTCAGCTCGTGGAACTGGAGGGTCGGATCATGGGGCTCGCGCCGGAACCCTTCAATATCAACTCCCCCAAGCAGCTGGGGGAGGTCCTCTTCGAGCGGCTCGGGCTCGCCACCGGCAAGAAGACCAAGACCAAGACCGGCTGGTCCACCAACGTGGAGGAGCTGGAGCGGCTGGCCGATGCCGGCCACGAGATCGCCGCCCTCATCCTCCAGTACCGGGGGCTCTCCAAGCTGAAATCCACCTACACCGATGCCCTGCCGAAGCTGGTTCAGCCGGCCACCGGGCGGGTCCACACCTCCTACAACCAGACTGTCACCAATACGGGGCGTCTCTCCTCGTCGGAGCCGAACCTCCAGAACATTCCGGTCCGGACCGAAGAGGGGCGGCGGATCCGCCGCGCCTTCATCGCCGAGGAGGGGCACGTGCTGCTGTCCGCCGACTATTCCCAGATCGAGCTCCGGGTCCTGGCCCACCTCTCGGAGGACAGGGTCTTCTGCGACGCCTTCGCCCGGGACGAGGACATCCACACCCGCACCGCCTCCGAGGTATTCGGTCTCTTCCCCGAGATGGTGACCCCCGAGATGCGGCGCCAGGCAAAGACCATCAACTTCGGGGTCATCTACGGCCAGGGGGCCTTCAGCCTCGCCAAGCAGCTCGGCATCGCGACGAAAGTGGCCAAGGAGTTCATCGACAACTACTTCGCTCGCCACCCCGGCGCCCGGGCGTTCCTGGACGGCTGCGTGCGGGAGGCGGAGGAGAAGGGGTATGTGACCACCCTTCTGGGCCGCCGGCTCCCGATCCCCGACATCAAGAGCGCCAACGGCAACATCCGGGCCTTTGCCCAGCGCAACGCCGTCAATTACCCGATCCAGGGTTCCGCCGCCGACATCATCAAGGAGGCCATGGTGAAAGTGACGAAACGGATGGGGCGTGACGGAATGGAGAGCCGCCTCATCATGCAGGTCCATGACGAACTGGTCTTCGAGGTGCCGGAAGGTGAGGTGGTGGCCATGGAGCAGCTGGTTGCCCACGAGATGGAGCATGCCGTGAGCCTCCGCGTTCCCCTGAAGGTGGATATGAGCCACGGCAGGAATTGGAGCGAGGCCCACTGAGCGTTTTATAGACGCAGCTTATTAAGAATAACTGCGTGGAGTTACAGGTCTCTTTCGTGATACTGTCTGCGGACGACCGGAGTTCATGAGAGCTTGACCCTGCCATCGGCGGGGAGAGGAGGCGAGCTGTGGGCAGTGACATTTTGCAGGAGATCCTTGAAGCGTGCCTGACCCTGGAGAAGAAGGCCGCGGCCATCTTCAGGGCCTTTGCCGCCCATGCGGTCCGGGACGACACCCGGCGCTTCTGGGAGACCGTGGCCGCCGAAACCAACCACCACAGCGCCCTCTACGAGCGGCTCAACACGCCTGTCTCCGAGGGGGGGACCGTTCCTCTCGTCATCTACAAACCTGCCGAGACCCGGGAAGAGCTCGAGATGATCGAGCGGAACATCGACGAGCAGTTCGAACTCTACCAAGCGGCGCCCAGCCCCGAGGCCGCCTGCCTCCTGGCCTTCCGCATCCAGCTCTATCTCCTCCACCCCGCCTTCGCCAGTCTCTGCCGCATGACCAAGGACGTCACCGGCGAGGACGCCAACGACCTGGGCTATGGCCGGTATCTGCGCCGTTTCATCGATGGGGTCGGCGTCTGCGGCATGGCCACGGCCGAAACCGAACTCCTGGGCGAGGCCCTTTTCCGGCTCTGGAACGAAGCGCGGCAACTGGCATCCCAATCCCATGTGGACGCCCTGACAGGGGTCCTTACTCGGGCCGGCTTCTTCCAGGCCGTCCCCCCCCTGGCCTACGCGGCCCAGCGCAACGGGAACAACGCGGCGATCATGCTCATCGACATCGACTACTTCAAACTTCTGGGGGAAAATTACGGTCACCAGACCGGCGACCGGGTGCTTCAGGTGGTGGCTGACACCATTACATCGCACCTGCGGCGATCCGACGTGGTGGGCAGGTATGACGGGGATGAGTTCATCGTCTACCTTTCGCCGGTGGAGCCGGCCTCCCTCAAGGCCGTTGCCGAGAACCTCCGTGCCCAGGTGGAGGAGGCGAGTGCCCGGATCGTTCCGGTCACCATCAGTATCGGCGTTGCCCAGGGGATGCTCGGACCCGACGTGGACCAAGCCCTCGAAGAACTGGTCCGCAAGGCTGACGAGTGCCAGATGCAGGCCAAGTACACCGGCAAGAACAAGGTCGTCATGAAGTGATCCCCCCGTTCCCCTGGCCCGCCACCGTGACTGAGGCGAAGCCGGTTCAGGAACGCCTCGCCCGCCAGGTGCGGCTCGTCCCCCTCCGGGGGGAGCCGGCCACCGTGGCCGGCGTCGACGCAGCCTTCACCGCCGACGGCCGGATCGTTGCCGCGGTTGCCCTCTTCGCGTTTCCCTCCCTCGCACTCATCGAGACGGCCCACGCCGTCATGACGGTCGATTTTCCCTATGTCCCCGGCTACCTTTCCTTCCGGGAGGCTCCCGCCCTTATGGCTGCCCTTGGGAAGCTCCCCCGTCTCCCTGACCTCCTCATCGTCGACGGCCAGGGGATCGCCCACCCCCGGCGGCTTGGCATCGCATCCTTTCTCGGCGTTATCCTCGGCGTGCCGGCCATCGGCAGCGCCAAGTCCCGGCTCGTGGGGGAGTATGGGGAGCCTGCGCCGGAGCGGGGTGCATGGTCCCCCCTCGTCGACCGGGGGGAGATGGTGGGAGCGGTGCTCCGCACCCGGTCCCGGGTACGCCCCCTCTTCGTCTCTCCCGGCCACCTCATCACCCTTCCTGAAGCCATCGACCTCATCCTTCGCTGTGCCGTCCGCTACCGGCTTCCCGAACCCCAGCGTACCGCAGATGCCCTGGCCGGCGAGGCGAAACGGGAATTGGTGCTGCTTCAGAATCCGACACCGACTCCGATGCCAAAGTAGACGGGGGGCGATGCGTAGGGATCTTCCGGCCTCCAGACGTAGAGCTCCCGCACATCCAGGATGGGGTAGACGTAGTCGATCCCTTCGAGGGGGCGGGTTTCGGAGCCGGCCACCCCTCCCACCATGGTCACGAGGCGTCCCTGCTTGTAGATGAGCGGGTCGAGGAAGCCGGCGGCCCGGGCCAGGAATCGCCCTTCCGAGGGTCCCTTCTCGTTGGGGCGGTCGTCGGAGCCGAGGGGGAGCTGAACCACCTCGAGCTCCGCGCCGGAGGGGGTGTTCCTGACCTGGGCGACGCTTCCTCCCGCCAGGAGGAATTTCCCGGTGAAAGCCCCGGGATTCTGACTTACGGCCGCGAAGGAAACGCTCTGGTCCACGAGGAGCAGCGCCTCTTTGCTGATGACATGCCGGCTGCAGCCGGTGAGGGCGAGGATGACAGCGAGAAAAGGAAGGATAATGCGCATGGTGACGGCTCCTTTCAGTCGAGTCCCAGGAAGGGTAGCGGGCGAGGTTCTCGCGGCGTGTTTCTATCAGTCTACCAGCCATGCGGAGGGGGACAAGGTTCCCGCTTGCGTGGGGCAAAAACAGGGGCATACTTCTTAGGTGAAGCTGACCACTGACAGGGAGGTATCCCATGAAACGCATTCTCATCTCCGTTTTTTCCCTCGCGCTCCTCGTTTCCGCATCCCCAAGCCAGGCCGGGTTCCTGGACGACCTCACCCGCCAGGCGGCGCCACTCCTCCAGGGGGGGAGCAGCAGCCTGGATGACTCCACCATCATCAAGGGGCTCAAGGAGGCCCTGGCCACCGGCACCGAGCGGGCGGTGAACGAGGTGGCGAAGCCCGACGGCTACTTCGGCAACCAGCTCATCAAGATCATGCTCCCCGACAAGCTCCAGAAGGTGGCCGACCTCTTGGGCACCGTGGGGTACCAGAAGCAGGTGGACGAGTTCGTGCTGAGCATGAACCGGGCGGCGGAGAAGGCGGCGCCCCAGGCGGCGCGCTTTTTCGGTGACGCCATCCGGGAGATGACCGTCGAGGATGCGCAGGGGCTCCTGAAGGGGGGCGACCGGGCCGCCACCGACTTCTTCGAGAAGAAGACCCGTACGAAACTCTATGACGCCTTCAAGCCGACGGTGGGGAAAACCATGGGCGAGGTGGGGACCGTCAAGGCCTTTCAGAACATGGTCGGCAAATACCAGGCACTTCCCCTGGCCGCCTTCGGCGGGAAGCCGTCCCTGGACCTGGACGACTACGTGACCAACAAGGCCCTGGACGGCCTCTTCACCATGGTGGCCGCGGAGGAGAAGAATATCCGGACGAACCCGGCTGCCCGGACCACCGACCTGCTGAAGACAGTGTTCGGGCGCTAGGCGAGACGGATGGCGGCGCCGTGGGGCAGTTCCGGGAGTCGGTGGAGCCTGGGAGCGCTGCTGTTCGTGTGGGGAACGTTCCTGGGGGCGTTGCCGGGGGAGGCGACCATCTTTCCGGGGCCGGCCGAGGTGGTGGGGCGAAGTTCACTCCAAGAGGCCCGGGGTGGGGAATCGCTCATTGAGGTTGCCCGGACCCACGACCTCGGTTTCAACGAGATTGCGGCGGCCAATCCAGGTCTCGACCCGTTTGCTCCGCCCGCCGGCAGCCCCGTCGCCATCCCGGGGGCGCATGTCGTTCCCGCGGCCGTGACGCCGGGACAGCTTGTGGTGAATCTGTCCGAACTTCGCCTTTACTTCGTTCCGTCAGGGGGCACTCCACTCATCGCCTCTTTCCCTGTGGGGACAGGGAGCGAAGGGAAGGAAACCCCCCTTGGTATCTACCGGGTGACGGAGAAGCGCGCCAATCCGGCCTGGCACGTTCCTCTCTCCATTCGGCGCGATAAGCCCCGCCTCCCCGCCGTGGTCCCCCCGGGACCCGACAATCCCCTCGGGAGCCACGCCCTGCGGTTGACCGTCGACGGCCTGATGATTCACGGCACCAACCGCCCCTGGGGGGTTGGACGCGCCGTGAGCCACGGCTGCATCCGCCTCTATCCCGAGGATATCCCCATCCTCTTCCGGCTGGTTTCCCTCGGGACCCCGGTCGCCATCGTCCGCGAGCCGGTGAAGGTGGGGAGCCAGGATGGGCGGCTCCTCATCGAGGTCCATCGGGATGACGGAGCCGAGATCGACTACGCGGCGGAGGCGACACGCCTTATCCTGGCACGGGGGGCGCTCGATCGGGTGAGTGTCACGCGCCTCCTGCGGGCGCTGGCCGAGAAACGCGGAGTGCCTGTCGATATCGATCGGTGACCTATTATTTCTTCTGCTGAAGCTCGAAGGCCTTCACTGATTTTCCCGCCGACTGCTCCGCCTGCTGGGCCGCTCCCTCCGCCTTCGTTGCGGCCGCGTCAGCCTTTGAGGCCGCCGTCTCTGCCCTGGTTGCAGCAGCGGAGGCGGCTTCCGCCGATTTCTGGGCACCCTGGGCCGCCTGCTGGGCCTGGGTGCGGGCATCGGCATTTTCGCGTTTCGCCGCGTCCAGATCGGCAGGTGTTACCACGGGCCGTTTTGACAGATCGGCAACCTGTGCCTCCATGGTGTTCAGCCGCTTCTCCAATCCGCCGATCCGATCCGCCAGGGGAGCGGTCTGCTCCTGCACGAACGTTTTGGTCGCGCACCCCCCCGTGAGGACGAGGAGCGGGACGACTGCCGCAGTGACTATTCGTTTCATGATTCCTCCTTGGTGATGCCGTACTGGCGTTATGACAGACGATACGAGACCATCACCCCGTCCCGCAGCGGGAGGATGGTGGTGAAGAAGTCCTTCCGGCCGGCCATGAAGTCGTTGAATTCCCGGATGCCGCGGGTTTCGGGGTCGTCCACCCCCTCCACCACCTTGCCGTACCAGAGGGCGTTATCGGCGATGACCAGGGCGTGGGGGGCCAGGCACGGAATCATGACCTCCATGGCCTCCCGGTACTGGTGCTTGTCCAGATCGATGAAGAGGATGTCGATGTCGCGGTATTCGCGGCCAATCTCCAGGGCGTTGCCGACCCGAAAATCAAGCCGGTCCACGAGGCCGGTATGCTGGAACGTGGCCCGGGCGTAGGCGATGTTCGTGGGGGAATAGTCGGTCATGACCACCTTCCCCGTGATGCTGATGGCCCGCGCGAACCACCAGGCCGAGTAGCCGAAGCCCGACCCCAGTTCCACCACGAGCCGGGGCTGCCTGAGCCGGGTCAGGAGGTAGAGGAGCCGCCCCACCAGCCGGTCGACGATGGGGAAGGCCAATTCCTTTGCTCTACGTTCCATTTCGAGGAGGGCCGGTTCTTCCTCGGGCGCCAGACCCATCAGGTACTCCTCGATGCGGGGATCGGTTATCGGGATCATCGCTCGCGTTTCCTTCCATGTATACATTGTCCATGCAGCCCCTGAACCAGACCAAGTCTAACACTTTCGCGATGATGCGCAATTCTTCCCGGGAAAAAGGGAGAAACTGCGTGTTGACTTCCGCCTTCCCCCGGTCTTTAATGACCCAATGACAACCACGCACGAATCGGCGCCGGTGCCCCAGGGGAAGGTCACCGCAATCCTCGTATTCACCACGCTCCTCTGGGGGGGAAGCTTCCTCTTCAACAAGATCGGGATGCGGGAGATCCCCCCGGTCCAGTTCTTCTTCTTCCGCTTCGCCCTGGCGGCGCTCCTCATGGGGATGGTCTGCATCCCGAGGCTCTCCCGCCTGAACCGCGACATCGTCCGGCGCGGTGCCGTGGTGGGGGTGGCCCTGGCGGCGGTGAACCTCACCTTCGTCCTCGGCGTTTCCGGCACCACCATCTCCCGGGCCGGCTACCTCAACAATCTCTTTGTCCTCTTCATCCCCCTCCTCTCGTTCGTGATCTGGCGGGAGCGGCTCGACCGGATCACCTTCGGCGGGGTCCTCGTGGCAGTTGTCGGCCTCTGGGCCCTGGCCAGCGGTGGGGCCGAGGGGTTCAACCGGGGGGATCTCCTCTCCACGGTCTGCGCCGTGTTCATCGCCGTCCACATCATCGTCGTGTCGCGGGTCCTGCGGGACGAGGATGTCTATCTGGTCACCTTCGTGCAGTTCGCCACCGTGGCAGCCGTGGGGGCGGCCATCACCCTGGCCCTGCCGTGGCCGACGTTCACCATCGGCGCGGCCGGAGCCTGGTCCCTGGCCTACTGCGCCATCTTCCCCACGGTCATCTGCTTCACGCTCCAGAACGCCTTCCAGCGCTTCACCACCCCCACCAAGGCGGGGCTCATCTATACCCTTGACCCGGTCTGGAGCATGCTGGCCGGGGTTTTCATCCTGGGGGAGCGCCTCACCCCCCGGGAGCTTGTCGGCTGCATGCTGATCCTTCTGGCCGTGGCCGGGCCGCTCCTGGGGAGACTCTACCTGGAGCAGCGCCAGCGGAAGCTCTATCGCCTGGCCGATGAGGAGGTGTAGCCGTGGCCACCCCCACTTTTGCGGTCAGTGAGGAGAAGAACCGCTGGCTCCGGGAGAAGATGGCGGAGCTGGGGGTGACCGAGTCCGATCTGGAGGAGAGCTTCGTCCGCTCCTCCGGCGCCGGGGGGCAACACGTGAACAAGACCGCCACCTGCGTCCAGATAAAGCACCGGCCCACGGGGATCGAGGTGAAGTGCATGAAGGACCGGAGCCAGTCGATAAACCGGTTCCTGGCCCGGCGGGAGATTCTGGTGCGGATCGAGCGGTTGCAGAAGGGGGAGAGCTTCCGGGACCCCAAGGTGGAAAAGCTGAAGAAGCAGAAGGCGCGGCGGAAGCGGCGCGCCAGCGGGAAGTACGAAAAGGAATAACGCCATAAGGACTTATAGATGATCAGACACGAAACCCTCCGTACCCTCGAATTCGACAAGATCCTCACAGCCATAGCCGGCTATGGCCACAGCACCGCCACCCGGGAAGAGATTGCCCACATCCGCCCCCTGGACGACCGCGCGGCCATCACCCGGCGCTTCGGCCAGGTTGACGAAATCCGGCGCATGACCCAGACGGGCGTTGCCATCCCCCTCTCCTCCTTTGAGGACATAACCTCGGTTCTGGAAGCGGTGCGGCCGGAAGGGGCGGTTCTCGACCCCACGGAGCTGGTGGTCCTCTTCCCGGTCCTGCGGACCATGACCGCCATCGCCAGGCAGTTCGCCTACCGGTCCGACATCCCGCTCCTGAAGGAGCTGGCCGGCCATGTGACCGGCTTCCCCGATATCCTGGACGAGCTGGAGGTTTCCATCGACAGCGAGGGGGAGATCCTCGACTCCGCCTCGCCGCTCCTCTTCGATCTGCGCAAGAAAAAGCGCACCCTCACCGAGCGGATCCGGCGGCGGCTGGCCGAGATCGTCCGCGAAACCGGCGTCACCACCTTCCTCCAGGACGACTTCATCACCCAGCGCGGCGGGCGGTGGGTGATCCCGGTTCGCATGGACTCCAAGGGGATGGTTCCCGGCGTGGTCCACGACGTTTCCAACTCCGGCGAGACCGCCTTCATGGAGCCCCTGGAGATCATCGGCCTCGCCAACGAGCTGGAGAACCTGGTGGCCGAGGAGAAGGCGGAGATGATCCGCATCATCCGCTCCATCTGCCGGATGATCCGCCGGGAAGCCGACGGGCTGGCGGAGCAGTTCCGGACCCTGGTCCACCTGGATATCCTGAACGCCGTCGCCGCCTTCGCCGACTCCCTCAGCGCCGAGACCCCCGAAATCAACGACGCCCGCTTCATCCGGGTGAACGAAGGGCGGCATCCCCTCCTGGCCCTCATGGCGCGGGAGCGGGGGGGCGGCAGGGTGGTTCCGTTGGACCTCTCCCTCGGAGAGACCGAACAGGTGATGGTGATAACCGGCCCCAACGCCGGCGGCAAAACCATCTCCCTCAAGACCACCGGCCTCCTCCACCTCATGGCCCTGGCCGGGCTTGCGGTGCCGGCGGCCGCCACCTCGTCGTTCCCCCTCATCTCCGACCTCCTGGTGGATATCGGCGACGAGCAGTCCATCGAGCAGAGCCTTTCCACCTTCTCGGCCCACGTCTCCAACATCGCGGGGATTCTCGGGCGGGCCGACGACCGGACCGTGGTGCTCCTGGACGAGCTGGGGACCGGCACCGAGCCGGTCCAGGGG
>CAJPFF010000247.1 GCA_905339345.1 Geobacteraceae bacterium
AGACCTGATAATCATATAAAAGGCACCTCCTGGCATAGCGAGGAGGCAAAAACTTCCTGATATGCTGTTACAGAGACCAATCTCTAACATCAGGAGGTGCCCAATGAAACTTTACTCTGGAATCGATCTGCATTCAACCAACAGCTATTTGGCAATCATCGATGAAAACGGAAAGCGCATTTTCAAGGAGACGCTGCCGAATGAAATTGCCACGATCACCGAGAGGCTTTCTTTGTACAGCGGCACACTTGATGGCGTCGTCGTCGAATCAACCTATAACTGGTATTGGCTTGTCGATGGGCTGATGGCCGCAGGATTCGCCGTCCACCTGGCGAATCCTGCGGCCATCCAGAAATATAGCGGCCTGAAGCATGCCGATGACAAACACGACGCATTCTGGTTGGCCGAGATGCTAAGACTGAACATTTTGCCGACAGGCTACATCTATCCGAAGGACGACCGACCGATCCGCGACCTGCTCAGAAAACGTAGTCATCTGGTATCACTGAGATCGTCGTTGATTATCAGCCTTCAGAACATTATCACCAGGAATTGTGGTACGAAGATGAAGACAAACGACATCAAGCGCCTTCGTGAAAACCGCGTCTATCCGCTTCTGGCTGACAACGAGGATCTGGCTCTTGCCGGTCAGGTTAGCAAGGATTCCATCGACTTTCTAACCCGGCAAATACGGGCCATTGAGACGTTCATTGAAAAGAAGGTTGAACTCAGGGATACCTACAAAAATCTTGAGACCGTTCCCGGCATCGGCAAAGTCCTGGGGTTGACCATCATGCTCGAAACCGGCCCTGTCGAGCGATTTGAGAAGGTCGGCAACTATGCATCATACTGCCGCGTAGTTTCGTCACGATGGACCAGCAACGGCAAGTCCAAGGGGAAAGGGAACAAGAAGAATGGCAACAAGTACCTTTCCTGGGCATTCTCTGAAGCAGCTGAGCTTGCCAGACGTTACGATGACAAGGTCAGGGCCTATTACAACCGCAAGTTGAGAAAGACCAACTTCATGGTCGCGCACGCGGCATTGGCTCACAAACTGGCGAGAGCAGCGTACTACATCATGAAGGACCAGGTTGTCTTCATGCCGGAGAAGACATTCACATAGGAACTGGCTGGAGCGGTGAACCTGCATTGGGGTTGGTAAAACCACGAGGCCTGATTGGCAGCCGCTCCACCCAGCATTTTATAACAGTTATCGACGTCTTTACTGCCCATGCCGTGAGCCACCAAAGGGCTGGTTAACAACCACGAGACCTGAAACAACCAATTGGACACGGCCTGGAACCGAAGGTTTTCTGGTCCGCGAAATGCGGAAAGGGCTGTTGAACTTCCACTACTTCGACAACAAGCCTTGATCCTGATGGGTGACTGGTGCAGCAAAGGCTGACATCGAAACGAGAAAGAAATTGCGGCAATGGTGATGATGTCGGTGACTACTGCCAAGGCTTGAAAATCTATTTTTCTTGCACAGGGAAAGTTTTTGCCTTTGACAGGCAGCCATTTAATGGGTGACCCC
>CAJPFF010000248.1 GCA_905339345.1 Geobacteraceae bacterium
CGGGTCAGGAGGCAGCCGTAGTAGCAGGCGACCTTGAGACCCGAGAGGGGCTTTGTGACGGCGGCGGCGAGGTTGTCGAGGCCGAAGTCCCGGGCGAGGATCTCCAGGAGGTGCTTGACCGGCTTTGCCAGGTTTACCGTCCCGTCGATGGCGTATTCCACCTGCTTGCGCTTGGCCGCGTTTGCGGCCAGGTGGTGCTGGGTGACTTTCAACCGCGAGAAGCAGGCGGCGCAGGCCACGGCCAGATCCCCTTCCACCCCGTCGGCCAGGGCGAGGTTCTTGGCGCACAGGGACAGGGACAGCAGCTCGTCCACGTTGTGGGCCGGCGTGGCGCCGCAGCAGAGCCAGTCGGGGACTTCGTGCAGGCCGATCCTGAGGGCCTTGAAGAGCCCCCGGGTCGATTCGTCGTATTCCTTGGCCGAGGCATGCAGGGAGCAGCCGGGGTAGTAGGAGTAGGTGAGCTGGTTCTTGGCCGGGGTCATGGTGCTTCACCTTTTTTGCGCAACTCTTCGATTCGGGCAAAGATTTTTTCTATTTCAGTGATATTGCGATTCTTCTGGTGGAACACCTTGAGTTTCCCCTTGGTGATGAGCTTGGGGCCCAGCATGAGGTCCTTGAGGAACTGGCCGCTCTTCACGTTGAAGACCGCGGCGAGCCGCATCTCGTACTGGCGGCCGTAGGTGCGGATGTTTTCGATGAAGAGCCGGTTGGCCAGCTGCACGTAGCTTTCCTTGGACGGCCCCTTGGCGTCCCAGGAGCATTTGCGCAGGGCGTCCATGATGGCCGCCAGATCAACCTTGTTGGGGCAGCGGGTGGTGCAGGTCTCGCAGGAGGCGCAGTACCAGATGCTTCGCCCCGCCAGGACCCGCTCGTACTGCCCCAGCTGCAGAAACCGCACGATCCGGTTGGGGGGATGCTCCATGAACGAACGCATGGGACACCCCGCCGAGCACTTGCCGCACTGGAAACAGCGCCGCACCGAGCTTCCCGACAGGGCCTCGACTTTCTTCACGAAATCGAGATTCATGGTCGCGGTGGAAAGACGCATTGTGGAATGCTTCATGGGGCCTCCTGGGGCGTGGGGTGGCCGATGGGCGAAACGGGGACGGCAAATTTGATGCGGAGCGGGAGAGGGGATTCGTGCTCCGCTGGGCTGTTTTCGGCATCTAAATAAGTAGGAGTTTTATTGCTGCTAAAACATCGTGCCCTGATTGTCTGTGTTGGCGGGATTGGGAGGGGCCTGTTTTTAGTCTTATTAAATATGAAGTATCACAGCGGTGACCGTCTTGTCAACGCCAAAGTAAAACGGTGTGTGACTTTGGTGGGCATTTGCAGGTGCCAAAGAATGCATGCTTATTGATCGGTATGACCACTTTATTGGTGCCAATGGGGTGCGTCGATTTGTCAATGGTGAGCCAGTCGGCGCGGCGAGCTGCTGAAGCAGCGCCGTCCACGTCGGCCGGCTGTGTTTTGACAATGAGCCGGAAATGGATTACAAGGTCCGGAGCGACCATCTTCCCGGGAGGCTAACCATCGGCGAGCTCAAACGACTCTACGGTTACATGCGGGAATGCCGCGGGACCTACATCCTTGGGGCCATCTGCCTTCTGGGCACAAACGCCTTTGCGCTCTTGGTCCCGTGGCTCCTGAAGCTGGCGGTGGAAAGCCTCCGGGACCCCAGTGTGGCTTCCCGTTCCGCTGCCTGGTACGGAGGGGCGATCATGGTCGCGGCCCTTCTCCATGGCGTGATCCGGATCTTTTCCCGCACGACGCTTCTCCACGCGGCCCGGCGGATCGAGTACGCCATCCGCGAGGACCTCTACCGGAAGCTCCTCTCTCTCGACATGCCCTACTTTGCGGGGGAGAGGACCGGCGACCTCATGTCCCGCTTTGCCAACGACCTGACCAACATTCGTATGCTGCTCGGTTTCGGGGTTCTGAACGTCATCAATACCGCCCTTGTTTACGTGTCCGCCATCGCCCTCATGGCGAGCATCAATCCTTCCCTGACCCTCTGGGCCGTTATCCCGTTTCCTCTCATGATCATTGCCGCCAAAAGGATCACCCGCCGGATGTTCCATCACTCCAAACGGGCTCAGGAGGAGCTGTCCCGCCTCACGAGCCAGGCGGAGGAGAGTATCGCCGCGGCCGTGGTGGTGCGCTCCTACTGTCGTGAAGAGGCGACGGTCGCCGCTTTTGAGGAAATCGGCCGCCGCTATCTGGCCCGCAACATGGCCATGGCGCGGCTGCGTGGGCTTTTGCTTCCCATTATGGCGGCCACCTCGGCCCTCGGCACGCTCATTGTCCTCTTCATGGGGGGGCAGAGGGTCATCGACGGCGCCATGACCCTCGGGGACTTCGTCGCCTTCAACGGCTATCTGGCCATGCTGGTCTGGCCCACAATCATCTTCGGGTGGATACTCAACCTGATTCAGCGGGGGGCCGCGTCCATGGCCCGCCTCAACGAGGTGTTCGACGCCACCCCACGCGTCACGGAGTCGAAGGAGTCATTCGATGTCGGCACCCCGCGGGGGGGGGTCGAGTTGCGGGGGGTGCGGTTTTGTTACAATAGTGCGGGGGGGATGTCTCCTCTCCTCGATGGCATCTCGCTCTCCATTCCCGCCGGCATCCGGCTGGGAATTGTGGGGCCGGTTGGGAGCGGCAAATCGACCCTGGTCCGCCTGCTGGCCAGGCTCTACCCGGTTCCGGACGGCCAGATTTTCCTCGACGGAGTAGACATCAACCGGATCCCGCTGGCCCAGCTCAGGGATGCCATTGGCTTCGTTCCCCAGGAGAGTTTCCTCTTCTCACGCAGCGTGCGCGAGAATATCTCCTACGGCAGAGAGGGGGCGACCATGGAGGAGATTGAGGCAGCGGCCCGTTTGGCGAGCCTGGAGGGGGACGTGCTCCGCTTCGCCGACGGCTACGATACCCTTGTGGGTGAACGGGGGGTGACCCTCTCCGGCGGGCAGAAGCAGCGCACCGCCATTGCCCGGGCGCTGCTCAAGAATCCGTCAATCCTGATTCTTGACGATCCTCTCTCGGCCGTGGATGCCCAAACTGAAGAAGCGATCCTTAAGGGGCTTGCCGGCTACTGGGGCGACCGGACCGTCATCGTCGTATCCCACCGCCTCTCGGCCGTGCGGGAGTGTGACCGGATCATCGTTCTGAAGGGTGGCGCCATCGCCGAAGAGGGGAGCCACGACGACCTCGTGGCCGGCCATGGCCTCTATGCTGCCATGTGGCGAGAACAGCAGATCCTCCAGGAGATTGCCAGTCTCTGAGCGGTCCCCCTTGGCCGGTAACGGGCGGAAAAACCGGATAAAAAAGAGGCTTTACAAACCGGGGGGCTTATACTATAGTCCATGGTTCCGGAGAGATGTCCGAGTGGTCGAAGGAGCACGACTGGAAATCGTGTGTACTGCAAGGTACCGAGGGTTCGAATCCCTCTCTCTCCGCCATAATCAAAATTGACAAGTCCGTCGGGGCTTGTGTGATATAAATTCGAGGCCCGGACACTCAGTTCCGGGCCGAGCAGCTTTTGCGGGCAGAGCTGATAGCTGGGTCCCGCGCAACGGTAGGTTATGAACCCCGCCAGGTCCGGAAGGAAGCAACGGCAGTAACTGACACCGTGTGCCGCGGGGAAGCCCAGCTATCAGTTGTGCCCGCAACGCCCCCGTTTTACCCCTCCCCCCTTTCCGAGCACGCAGCATCCTATCGCGTCGTGAGGTGTTGATCCCTTGTCCTATCTCGTTCTTGCCCGTAAGTGGCGCCCCCAGACCTTCAGTGAGCTGACCGGCCAGGAGCATGTCAGCCAGACCCTGCAGAACGCCATCGATTCGGGTCGGATCGCCCATGCATTCCTCTTTACGGGTGCCCGGGGGGTCGGAAAGACCTCCTCTGCCCGCATCCTGGCCAAGGCCCTTACCTGCGAGCAGGGGATGAGCCCCGAGCCATGCAATGTCTGTCCCGCCTGTACGGAAATCACCGCCGGCACCGCCGTGGACGTCCTCGAGATCGACGGCGCCTCCAACACCGGCGTCGACGACATCCGGGAACTGCGGGAGAACGTCAAGTACCTCCCGTCGCGGCTCCGCTACAAGATCTTCATCATCGACGAAGTCCACATGCTCTCCACGAACGCCTTCAACGCCCTGTTGAAGACCCTCGAGGAGCCCCCTCCCCACGTCAAGTTCATTTTTGCCACCACCGAGCCCCACAAGGTGCCGATCACCATCCTTTCCCGCTGCCAGCGCTTTGACTTCCGGCGGATTCCGCTGGGGAAGGTGGTTGGGCGGCTGCGCCACATCGTGGAGCAGGAGGGGATCGCTATCAGCGATGTTGCCCTTACCATGGTGGCCCGCAAGGGTGACGGGAGTATGCGCGACTCCCTGTCGGTGCTCGACCAGGTTCTCGCCTTCTGCGGCGACCAGGTGCGGGATGAGGAGGTTGTGAGTCTCCTGGGGGTCGTGGATCGGCGACTTCTGATGGACGCCACGGCGGCGATCTTCGACCGGGACACCAGGGCGGCCCTCGGCATCGTGGCCCGGGTGGACGAGTTCGGCTACAACGTGCGCCAGTTCTGCGGCGAACTGATCGACCATCTCCGCAACCTGCTGATCCTCAAGGCGGTCGGTGATGTCAACGATCTCCTCGATCTTTCGGAGGCGGAACTGGCGGCCCTGCGGCAGCAGGCCGATGGCGCCCCACTCGACGATCTCCAGCGGCACCTGTCAATACTGTTGCGCGCGGATGGGGAGCTTGCCCACACATCCTTCCCCCGGCTCGTCCTGGAGATGGCCCTTGTCAGGATGGCGACCCTTGCGCCGGCGGTGCCGGTGGACAAGCTCCTGGAGCGGCTGAAAAAGATCGAAGAGGTTGGGGGAAGCGGTGTTGCCGATGCCCGTGCCCAGTGGCGGGCAACACCGCCGGCGTCTCCCGTTGTTTCCCCTCCTGCTGGGGCTTCCGATCGTCCTGCGTCGACGCCGACTTCGCCCCCGCAGCCTGTCGAGCGGCCGGCGGCACCGACGGCGTCTTCCACTCCCCCTTCTCACCGCCGCGGGCCACAACCGGCGCCGGAGCCGCGCCGGACCGGTGATGACTGGGCCGATTTCGTCGTCTACGTCAAGGGGGGAAAGCCTCGGCTCGGGTCTATGCTCGAACAGGGGAGCCCCCTCGCCGTCACGGCAGAACGTCTGGAGATCGGTTTCCCCGAAGGAGCTTTTGCCCTTTCGAGCCTCAAGGACAGCGACTCCCAGGCCGCCCTGAAGGAGCTGGCCCTCCAGTTCTTCAAGGCTGACCCGGCCATTGTCCTGCGCTCCCTTTCACCCGGCACAGGGGAGGCCCCCCCCAATCTCCTGGAAAAAAAAAGGGCTGAGGATGAGCGGCGACAGTCCGACCTGAAGCAGGCCGCCACGTCCCACCCTGCGGTTTCCGAAGCGCTGGATGTCTTTGGCGGCACCCTTGCGGAGGTTGTCCCCTTGGGGCGGAAAGAATCGCAGTAACGTCGTTTTAATTTCAGCAAAACTCTTTGACCAAGAGTAAAGCCTATTCCACAAAACCACGGAGGAACAGATGTCCAAAGGTTTGGCAGGTATCATGAAGCAGGCCCAGATGATGCAGCAGAAGATGGCAAAGCTGCAGGAGGAGGCGGCGAAGCAGACTGCCGAGGCAGCAGCGGGCGGAGGCGCGGTGACCGCGGTGGTGAGCGGTAAGAACCAGCTTCTTTCGCTGACCATCAAGCCGGAAGCGGTCGATCCGAACGATGTGGAGATGCTCCAGGATCTGATCGTTGCGGCGGTGAACGAAGCTCTCAAGAAGGTTCAGTCGCAATTTTCCGAGGAGATGGGAAAGATCACCGGGGGGCTCAATATCCCCGGCCTCTTCTAGCAGGCGGCTTTTCAGGGGGGCGGCAGCCGGATGGGTGCCGCCCCCCTTTACATCTAAAGGGGCATCAATGAAAACCATGCTTGATTTGTGTATCTCAAGCGATAGGGTATGGGGCACTGACCCTGTAAATTTTTTAGTATTGCTAAAATATCTTTAGTGGCAATCGCAAAAACAGGCGAAAATTTACCAAAAGTAAAAAGTTTTATTTTCGTTTTAATAAAAAATTGTTTTATCTTCGGCGCGAACTATGCTACAGTCGTCAAACTCATTTGCGCGGCTCCTTGCAGAGCTGCAGAAATTGCCCGGTGTCGGCGGGAAAACCGCGTTGCGGCTCGCCTTTCATCTGCTGAAATCCCCGGAGAACACAGCTGCGCTGGCCGACAGTCTCGGTGATGTGCTTGCCCGGGTACGGTTCTGTTCCGTTTGCTTCGGTATCACCGAGGAGGATCCCTGCAGGCTTTGCACCAGCGACCGGGATGACACCTCTCTCTGTATCGTTGAGGAGCCTCAGGATCTCCTGGCGGTGGAGCGGACCAGGGCCTTCAGAGGGCGCTACCATGTCCTTCAAGGGGCTCTGTCGCCCCTGAACGGAGTAACTCCCAATAGACTTCGGATTGCCGAGCTGATGCGGCGGCTCGAAGGGGGGACGGTGCGGGAGGTGGTCATCGCCACCAACTTCTCCGTTGAGGGGGAGGCGACTGCCCTCTATCTCGCGCGGCAGATCAAGCCCCTCGGCATCAGGGTCACGCGGCTTGCCCACGGGATTCCGCTGGGGAGCGACCTGGAGTATGTGGACGCGGCCACGGTGCAGCGGGCCCTTGAGGGACGGAGCGAATTGTAGGACAACGTGAAACGACGACAGTTCAATGCTGTTTCGTATTTATCCCAGAGGAGGAGAGCATGAGTCGCAACATGGTTACCATCGACGGCAACACCGCGGCCGCCCACGTGGCCCACGCCACCAACGAGGTGATCGCCATCTACCCCATCACCCCGTCATCGGTCATGGGAGAGATCTCTGACATCAAGAGCGCCATGGGGGAGAAAAACATCTGGGGGACCGTACCATCGGTCGTCGAGATGCAGTCGGAAGGCGGCGCCGCCGGTGCTGTCCACGGTGCGCTCCAGGCGGGGGCTCTGACCACCACCTTCACCGCCAGCCAGGGCCTGCTTCTGATGATCCCGAACATGTTCAAGATCGCCGGCGAGCTGACCTCCACGGTCTTCCACGTCTCGGCCCGCGCCATCGCGGCCCAGGCCCTCTCCATCTTCGGCGACCATTCCGATGTCATGTCGTGCCGTTCCACCGGCTGGGCCATGCTCTGCTCCAACAACTCCCAGGAGGTCATGGACTTCGCCCTGATCGCCCAGGCCGCCACGCTCCGCTCCCGGGTGCCGTTCCTCCACTTCTTCGACGGCTTCCGCACCTCCCACGAGGTCCTGAAGGTCGAAGAGCTGACCTTTGACGACATGCGTGCCATGCTGGACGACGAGCTGATCGCGGCCCACAAGGCCCGCGGCCTTTCTCCGGACCACCCCGTCATGCGCGGCACCGCCCAGAACCCCGACGTCTACTTCCAGGGTCGCGAGACGGTGAACTCCTTCTACCCGAAATGTATCGAGATCGTCGAAGAGGAGATGAACAAGTTCGCCACGATCACGGGCCGCCAGTACAAGCTGGTGGACTATGTGGGTGCTCCCGACGCCGACCGGGTCATCGTCATCATGGGTTCCGGCGCCGACACGGTGCAGGAGACTGTGGAGAACCTGACCGCCAAGGGAGAGAAGATCGGCGTGGTGAAGATCCACCTCTACCGGCCGTTCCCCATCGACGCCTTCATCGCCGCGCTGCCGAAGACCGCCAAGAAGATCGCCGTCCTCGACCGGACCAAAGAACCCGGCGCCCTGGGCGAGCCCCTCTACATGGATGTCCGTACCGCCATCGGTGAGGCCATGGCCGACGGGAAGTGCCAGTTCGACGGTTATCCGGTTATCGTCGGCGGCCGTTACGGTCTCGGCTCCAAGGAGTTCACCCCGGCCCAGGCCAAGGCGGTGTTCGATAACCTTTCCGCCGCCAAGCCGAAGAGAAACTTCGTGGTCGGCATCACCGAGGACGTCACCAACAGCAGCCTTCCCTGCGATCCGTCCTTCTTCAACCCCATGGAAGGGGCCTACCAGGCCATGTTCTTCGGCCTCGGCTCCGATGGCACTGTTGGCGCCAACAAGAACTCCATCAAGATCATCGGCGAGATGACAGACAACAACGCCCAGGCCTACTTCGTCTACGACTCCAAGAAGGCCGGCTCCATGACTACCTCGCACCTGCGCTTCGGCAAGAACTACATCCGCGCGCCGTATCTGGTGCAGGAGGCCGACTTCGTGGCCTGTCACAACTATGCCTTCGTGGAGAAGTACGACATGCTGGCCCGGGCCAAGCAGGGTGCCACCTTCCTCCTCAATGCTCCCTTCGAGGCCAACGAGATCTGGGACAAGCTCCCCACCGACGTGCAGCAGCAGATCATCGACAAGAAGCTCAAATTCTACGTGATCGATGGCGTGCGGCTCGGCAACGAGATCGGCCTCGGACCCCGCATCAACGTCATCATGCAGACCGCCTTCTTCAAGATCTCCAACATCATTCCGCTGGAGCAGGCCGTTGCCGAGATCAAGGATGCCATCAAGAAATCCTACGGCAAGGCGGGTGAAGCTGTTGTCGCGATGAACAACAAAGCAGTCGACGCCGGCCTCAACAACTTCTACGAGGTGAAGGTGCCGGAGAAGGCCACCAGCACCATCACGAAGCCCCCGGTCGTCAGTCCCAAGGCGCCCCAGTTCGTCCAGGAGACCACCGCCCCGATGATCGCCGGCCTTGGCGACGATCTGCCGGTTTCCAGGATGCCGGCCGACGGCACCTTCCCGACGGCCACGGCTCAGTTCGAGAAGCGAAACATCGCCGTGGATATCCCGGTGTGGGACGAGCAGCTCTGCATCCAGTGCGGTATCTGTTCTTTCGTCTGCCCCCACGCCGTCATCCGGATGAAGGCCTACGAAGCCTCGGCTCTTGCCGGCGCTCCGGCCTCCTTTAAGTCCGTCGACTGCAAGGTCCCTGAGTTCAAGGGACAGAAGCTCACCGTCCAGGTGGCGCCGGAAGACTGCACCGGCTGCGGTGCCTGCGTCCACAACTGCCCGGCCAAGAGCAAGGAAGACCCGAACCACAAGGCCATCAACATGGCATTCCAGCCTCCCCTCCGGGCCCAGGAAGTGGCGAACTGGGACTTCTTCCTCACCATCCCCGACGTGGACCCCACCATGGCCAAACTGGACACCGTCCGCGGCTCCCAGCTGGTCCGCCCGCTGTTCGAGTTCTCCGGCGCCTGCGCCGGCTGCGGCGAGACCCCGTACCTGAAGCTTTTGACCCAACTTTTCGGCGACCGGACAGTTATTGCCAACGCCACCGGCTGCTCCTCCATCTACGGCGGCAACCTGCCGACCACCCCTTACGCCAAGCGGGCCGACGGGCTTGGTCCGGCCTGGTCCAACTCCCTGTTTGAGGACAATGCCGAGTTCGGCTTCGGCATGCGGCTGGCCGTGGACAAGTTCAACGCCATGGCCCTTGAGCTGATCGACAAGCTCTCGTCTTCCTGCTCCTGCTCTTCCTGCACGAGCGCGGTACCCCTCATGAACGAGATCAAGGGTGCCGATCAGTCCAACCAGGCGGGCATCGAGGCCCAGCGCGGCCGGGTGGCAGAGCTGAAGAAGGCTCTTGCCGGCTGCCCCGAGCCGGAGGCCAAGCGACTCCTCACCGTGGTCGATTACCTGGTCAAGAAGTCCGTCTGGTGCATCGGCGGCGACGGCTGGGCCTATGACATCGGCTACGGCGGCCTCGACCACGTCATCGCCAGCGGCAAGAACATCAACCTGCTGGTTCTCGACACCGAGGTTTACTCCAACACTGGCGGCCAGGCATCCAAGTCTACTCCGATGGGCGCAGTCGCCCAATTCGCGGCCGGCGGCAAGGCAGTATCCAAGAAGGATCTGGGGATGATGGCCATGGCATACGGATCGGTCTACGTGGCAACCGTATCCCTCGCCAATCCGGCCCAGTGCATCAAGGCGTTCCTGGAGGCAGAGGCCTATGACGGGCCGTCGCTCATCATCGCCTACTCCCACTGCATCGCCCACGGCATCGACATGACCAAGGGTGTCGATGCCAATAAGCGGGCTGTTCAGTCCGGTTACTGGCCCCTGTACCGCTACAACCCGATGCTGGCCGCCGACTGCAAGAACCCGCTGCAGCTTGACAGCAAGGCGCCGACCATTGGCTTCGGCGAGTACGTGAATAGCGAGAACCGTTACCGCGTCCTCAAGAAGAACAACCCGAAGGGGTACGAAGAGCTGATGAAGAAGGCGGAAGCATGGTCCAAGGCCCACTTCAGCTACTATCAGAAGCTGGCGTCCCTCAACTTCGAGGACACCTGCGAGAAGTAGCAGCGAACAAGGCTTCACCCACGAAAAAAGCCCCGGTCAAGAGTGCCGGGGCTTTTTTCGTGGATGGCGGCCCGGGTTCTGGCTAATGGCTCTGTTATTGCAAAGTTACCCGGAGGATGTTGGTCGGGATAACTGGGCACGTACCACAGGACACATGTTCCGCGCTGTTTTCTCTTCTTGAACGTGTGTCAAATTTTTGTTATAACCCATCCGGTATCGGTGAAAATTCCACAGCCCGGCGAAGGGGTGCATACATGGCAGGTCCTCAGATGGTGATGTACGATGAGGAGTTCAGGCAGATCAATCTTGCGATTGAGAAGCTTCTCCGGGAGGCGAACGCCAAGGTGATCTTTCTGGTCGACAAGAACGGCCAGCTCATTTCCGGGTGCGGCGAGACCGAGCGGTTCGACACAACCTCCCTGGCATCCCTCACCGCGGGAAACATCGCCGCCACCGGCGGTCTTGCCAAGCTGATTGGTGAAAAGGAATTCTCCATCCTCTTCCACGAGGGGGAGAAGGACAACCTCCATATCTCCATCGTCGGTGGGCGGGTGATTCTCGTGGTCCTCTTCGACAGCCGGTCGTCCTTGGGGCTGGTCAGGCTCCGGGTCAAGAAGGCATCGGAGGAGTTGACCACTATCTTCGACAGTCTCATGAGGAAGGCCGAGGAGAAGGAACGCAGCGGCATCCAGGAGTTCCCCTTCGCCGAGATCACCGACGACGACATCGACAATCTCTTCAGCTGACGGTCCGGGGGTACGGCGGATGTCCTTCATAAACTACGCATCGCGCGAGATAAACTGCAAGATCGTCTACTACGGTCCTGGCCTCTGCGGCAAGACCACCAATCTCCAGTATATCTACCAGAAGACCGCTCCCGAGGCGAAGGGGAAGATGATCAGCCTCGCCACGGAAACTGAGCGGACCCTCTTTTTCGATTTTCTTCCCCTGGCCCTTGGCGAGATTCGCGGCTTCAAGACCCGCTTCCACCTTTACACGGTTCCCGGGCAAGTATTTTACGACGCTTCCCGCAAATTGATCCTCAAGGGGGTGGACGGTGTGGTCTTCGTGGCCGACTCCCAGGAGGAGCGGATGGATGCCAATGTTGAATCCCTGGACAATCTCCGCATCAACCTGAGAGAGCAGGGGTACGACCTGGACAAGCTTCCCTACGTGGTCCAGTACAACAAGCGGGACCTGCCGGAAGTTCTCTCAGTGGACGAATTGAGACGGGAGCTGAACCCCACGGGAGTTCCCGACTTCGAGGCGTGCGCCTCCACCGGCGAAGGGGTTTTCGAAACCCTGAAGGCGGTTGCCAAACTGATCCTCATTGACCTCAAAAAAGGGCGATGAGGCGGCAACGCTTCGATCTGATCCGTAGTTTGCGGCCCATGGCAATGCCATGGGCTTTTTTGTTTTGTCTGCCGGTAAAATGACGTAGAATGGCGGCCGCCGGCGGTTTGTGCGCGGAGGAGTCGGTATGAAAAAACTGAGGCGTTTGGGCAAAGACGCAAAGTGCATCCTGCCTGGGGTGACCGTTCTGCTGCTCCTTGCAGGCACGCCGGGAACCGGTGCCGACGATTCGCGCCTGTTCACTACCGGCTTTGAGGCCTTTTCAGGGGGAGACAGCAAGGGGGCGACCCGTGCCCTGAGCCACCTTCTGGAAGTCTACCCCGGAACAAAGCTTCGCGAGCTGGCCCTCTTTTATCTCGCCCGCGCCCATTTCAGAACGGGGAACCAGGAGGAGGCTGCCCAGGCCATGGCACGGCTCCTCCAGGAATATCCCGGCACATCCCTTACGGACAAGGCGGAAAAGGAGCTTCTGGGTCTCGTGGATCGCTACCGTAGGGGAGAGAAGCTTTCGCGCGGTGATGATGATCTGGACGTCCTGCCGGTGGGGGAGTTGGCTGCCGTCAGTGCCGCTCCTGAGTATGGGAGGGCCAGTGTGGCCGCGGAGAAGGCTGTCCACGAGAAGGCCGAGCGGAGCCTGGCCGTGCAGAGGGAGAAGCGTGTTCGCGCGAACGCACCGACGCGCCCGGCTCCGGCAGCCTCCAGCAGTTTGAGGGGTGCTTCCGGAGCAGGAGCGGAGTTCTCCGGGCCGCTGCTGAGGGCCGTGGTCAAGCCGGACAAGACGGATCTCTATCCGGGCGAGCAGGTCGAGTATCTCGTTACCCTCCTCAATGTTGGTTCGGGCAGGGCCGAGGGGATAGCCCTGCGGCTCATGTTCCCCGACGAGGAGTACGAGCCTGTCGACTTCGCCAAGGGGGGGTTCCGCAACGAGGGGGGCGGGGCGCTCGTCCTCGACAATGTCTCCATTGGGCCGGGACAGGTCCTGGAATACCCGGTGGTGTTCAGGGTAAAGAACGACGCTGGCATCGGGCAAGAGCTTCGCTGCAGCGTGAGACTCCTCAGCGGCGCCATCGGTACATGGGATTCATACCGATCGAAGGCATCGTTCGTCAGCCCTCCCCGGCGCCCGTAGAGCGCGGTTGGGAGTTCACTCAGGCAAAGGGCTATGCATTTCGGCGGTACCTACGAAGATGAGATAATCGGCAAAGCCTACGACGGCAGGCTCATGGTGCGGTTTATCCGCTATGTGCTCCCCTACCGGTGGACGGCCGTGGCCGCCCTCTGCCTCCTCCCTCTCTCGGCGGCGGCACGGCTGGCTCAGCCGTGGCTCATGAAGGTGGCCATCGACGAACACATCGTCACCGGGCGGATGGAAGGGCTGCCGCTGGTGGCGGCCGGGTTTCTCGCCCTGATCCTCGCCGAATCGCTCATCACCTTCGTTGAGGTCTGGCTTCTCCAGTATCTGGGGCAGAAGGTGATGTTCGACCTGCGCATGGACCTCTTCGGTCACGTCCAGCGGCTCCCGGTCTCCTTTTTCGACCGGACCCCCACCGGCAGCCTCGTTACCCGGCTCACCAGCGACGTGGAGGTTCTCGGCGAGATGTTCGCCGCCGGCATCATCACGGTGGTTGGGGATATTCTCTTCCTGGCCGGGATCGTCGGCGTCATGCTCTGGATGAACCTGAAGCTGTCGCTGGTAACCTTCGCGGTCCTTCCGGTGCTCATCTGGGTCGCCTTCACCTTTCGGGTCAGGATGCGCAAGGCCTTCCGGGAGGTGCGGGCGCGGCTGGCGAATCTCAACACCTTCCTGGCCGAGACCATCGGCGGCATGGCGGTGGTCCAGCTCTTCAACCGGCAGGAGACCGAAAGGCGGGAGTTCACCCGGCTCAACGCCGCCTACCGGGACGCCAACCTGCCGGTCATCACCTGGGACGCCTCCCTCTACGCCCTGGTGGAGACCCTCTCCTCCGTGGCCGTGGGGCTCATCGTCTGGTACGGCGGGGGGGAGATCGTCAGCGGAGCTCTCACCTTCGGGGCCCTGGTGGCGTTCATCCAGTATATCGAGAAGTTCTTCGGCCCCATCCGGGACCTTTCGGCCAAGTACTCTATCATGCAGGGGGCCATGGCGGCCCTGGAGCGGATATTCAACCTGCTGGACACGGAGAAGGACGGCTCCCTCTCCCCGCCAGCCCCTCTCCTCCGGGGAGAGGATGGCCGAAGGCCGGGTGAGGGGGTAGTCGACACCATTGCCTTTCGCGACGTCTGGTTCGCCTACAAGGATGAGGAGTATGTCCTCAGGGGGATCGACCTCACCATCCAGCGCGGCGAGAAGGTGGCGCTGGTCGGCGAGACCGGTGGCGGCAAGACCACGGTCACCCGGCTCCTCTCCCGTTTCTACGATGTGACCCGGGGGAGCATCCGCTTCGACGGCACCGACATCCGGGAGATGCCGCTTCCCGAACTCCGGCGCCGAATCGGCGTGGTCCTCCAGGAGCCCTATCTCTTCACCGGGACCATCGGGTTCAATATCTCCCTGGGGGACCAGGGGGCTGCAGCCCGGATGGAGGATGCGGCCCGGCTCGTGGGGGCCGACCGTTTCATCCGGGCTCTGCCCAAGGGGTACGATGAGGAGGTGCGGGAGCGGGGGGTGAACCTTTCTGCCGGCGAGCGGCAGCTCATCTCCTTTGCCCGGGCCGTGGCCTTCGACCCGGAGATCCTTGTGCTTGACGAGGCCACCTCCAGCGTTGACAGCGAGTCAGAGAGGCTCATCCAGGAGGGACTCCGGGCGCTCATGGCGGGCCGGACCTCACTGGTGGTGGCCCACCGCCTCTCCACGGTCCAGGATGCCGACCGGATCGCCGTCATCCATCGGGGTGAAAAGGCAGAAGAGGGCACCCACCGGGAGCTCCTGGCTGCCGGGGGTGTCTACGCGCGGCTGCATAAGCTGCAATTCAGGGAGTTGTGAAGCGTAACTACCCGTGTGCTGGTGGGTCAGTAGAGTGCGACCACGGGTGAAGTGTACAGGTCACCAGACGTGGGACTGAAAAGTTGATTGACAATGGTATCAATTGATACCAATATATTGTATGCCGTGAGATGTCATTATCCTTTTCGCGGAGCGTACTGAATGGAAGGTAAAGACTCCCATGGCAAGGCCGAGCCACAAGGAATTGACCGGCAAACTGAAGACAGCCTTGCAGTGTGTTCACGCCAACCGGATTCTCCTTGTCGAGCCAGTAGTCATTGCTGCTGACGCCATCGAACTTGACTATCCTCTCAGTGAACTGCAGACGGTGCTGCTCGACCTGCTGAACTGCACCGGCCCGGAGCATTACGCCGGCAACAGACCGCCGGCAAAGTCATACGAAACCCGCATCAAGAGCCTTGAACTCTGGGCCTTTTCGGTAACCTGTCCACGGTTTACTCCGTACATCTACTACAAGTTCGCTTTGCACGAGAATTGGTTTTTTCTGGTGTCGCTGCATCCCAGCAGGGGCACGAGGGGGTAAGAGAGGTTCGCCATGAGCAGGAACAATACGACTTTGACGTGTCCGCAGTGCCAGGGTATTGCGCGCCGGACACAAGTGGAGAAGAGCACCGAGATCAAAGGGGTCACGGTCAGTTACACCGCTGCCATGCACCGCTGTGAAGCATGTGGGCTGGAACTGGCGGACGTGGCGGATGCCGCTGCCCTGCAGGAGCGCATGGCGGATGCCTACCGCAATGCCGTCGGCCTGCTTAGCGGCGCGGATATCCGCAAACTGCGACAAGAAAAGGGTATGTCACAACAGGCCCTAGCCGATGCCCTGGAAGTTGGCATTGCAAGCATCAAGCGCTGGGAAACCGGCGTCATTCAGAGCAAGTCCATGGATACCCTGTTGCGCACCTTGCTGGTTGACCATCCCTGCAACGAGCATACTGGCCATCGGGATTTTTCTATTCCCCGCATCCGGCTGGTGCTCGACACCTTCGCCAGGCAACTCGACCGTCCACTGCTTAAGAAGAACGACCGCATGCTCTATGCCGCCAAGTACCTCTGGTACGCCGACATGGCAGCCTTCCGCGACCTCGGGCGCAGCATCACCGGCGCAACCTACGCCGCCCTGCCGATGGGGCCGCAGTTGAACAACTACCGGGACCTGGTGGACGAAATCCTCAAATCCGATCCGGCCGGCGCTCTTCCTCTCACTCCCAAGGAAGAAGCGATCATCGCCGCCGTCGCCAGGGCATTTCGCACCAACAAGGCTGTCTATGACGCGGCGCATCGCGAGAAAATCTGGAAGCAACGGGCCACGGGGGCGATCATCCCTTACACCGACGCCGTAGGGTTGACTGAGATGGATAAGCAAACTGACCACTGAGGCAAGCCAGCCCGGTTTCGATTGCACTGAATACAGGAGATTCCACATCCATGCCCCGCACCAAATTTCAGGAACTGCTTCGAAAGCTCTTTCAGTTCGACTGCGCCGAGCTTGATTTTGGCATATACCGCATCATGAACCACAAACGGGCCGTCATCGACCGGTTCATCGAGAAGGACCTGCTCGATGCCGTGG
>CAJPFF010000249.1 GCA_905339345.1 Geobacteraceae bacterium
GGCATTGACTACAAGGTTCAGGAGCACCTGATGAATCTGCCCGGGGTCGCAGACAATGAGCAGGGGAGAGTCGATGCGGACCTCGGTCCGAATCTCCAATTCTTCCATCCGCTGAGACATGAGTTGCATCAAGCGGTTGACAATCTCGCCCAGTTCCACTGTCTCCAGCCGCAACGGCCGGGAACGGGCGAAATCAAGGACATCGCTGAGCAGTCGGTTAAGCCGCTTGATTTCCTCCTCGACAATGGAAAAGTTTTCCCTGAGCGTACCGGCCGGTTCGATCTTTTTCCGGATCATCTGCATGTTCATCTGGATTGCCGAGAGGGGGTTGCGGATCTCGTGGGCCAACCCCAGGGCCAGGTGCCCCACGGCGGCCACCTTTTTTGCCATCAGCAACTCGTCAAATGTGGCCTCAAGCCGGGAATGGGCTTCACTCAAGGCGCTGGTGTGATAGTCAACCCGCGCGGAGAGAACCCGGTTCCAGTTAACGAGAAACCCCAACAGCAGTGTTGCACCTCCAATGACCGTCACCAGCAGGGTGGTAGCGAAGGCCTCCTGCCGGTGCATGAAGGTGGACAAGAGCTCATCCACTTCCCTCTCGGGGGTGGAAATTCCCAGTACCCAGAGGCGATTTTCGATCCGGAACGGATAATAGCTCCCCAGCTTCCGCACTTGCTGATCAGGGATTTCCGCATCCAGATAATCGTACCATCCGCTCCCCGGCTTCCCGTTTTCCATGGAGATGAGAAGATTATAGAGACCCGGCCATCGCGGGAGAAACGCCTCTTCGAAACTTTTCCCCATCAGCCTGCCGCTCGGGCCTACGAGGACAGTCCTGTTGCTGATATCCGCAAGCCAGGCGCGGCCATGCATGCCGACATGTATGGGAAGAATGTGCTTGCGCGCAAGTTTTTCAAAGTCAATGACACAGCTGACGACTCCGAGAAACTCCCCCCGGGGGCCATAAATCCCCTCTGCGACGATCAGGGCCTTTTCCCCTCGGCGCTTCCCACCCTCAAGGCGCGTGAACGGGGAGAGGTACATCTGACCCGGTTTTCCTTTTTCGCGGGCCCAGTGATAATAGTCACGCCAGGCATAGCTGCGTCCCGTGGTGTACGGATCAGCCGGCTCTATGGCAACGGCCGTTCCCCTGTTGTCAAAGACCACCAGATCAATTACGGGGGTATTGGCGAGGGAGCCGTAAATCTTTTTCAGGCGTACGCTGACTTCTTCGGCCCGCTGCCGGGTGACCGCTTTTCCTTCGAAAAGATTCACCACCAGATCGAGGTTGCGATGAAACGTTGCAAACATCTCCTCGAGGGTGTGGGAGGCCAATTCGGCCATGAGGGACTGCTGCCGGTTGTACTGCTCGAAGAAGCGCTCCCGCGCTTCGGCGCGAACGGCGTTGGTCGTGTGCCTGATCCAGAGGAGGGCACCAAGAGCGGTGGCGACCACAAGGACCAGAATTATCACAAATTTGAGTTTGCGAAGATGAACTTCGCCTTGTCGCCCCACCATCACCGTATCCCTGCTCCCATCCAACTCCTTGCGGTACTCTGCGGTCTTCGCCTATCCGAATATCCACCGGCACTAAAGATTGAGCAGCTTGGCGGCATTCCCTCCCAAAATTTTTTCCACACCTTCTGCCGGCAGAGGCAGGGCGCTGATGGCCTCCATGTTGCGTTTTATCTCTGACGCCCCCGGCCAGTCGCTGCCAAAAATAACCTTGTCCGTATTTCGCGCCAGTTCCGGGAAATAGGTCATCAGTTTCGACGGGGGGAGTCCGGAAACCTCCATGTAGAGATTGGCATGCAGCTTGGAGAGGAAAAAGGCCCGGTCATACCAGAGACCCCGCCCCGAATGGGCCATCACCAGATTCAGGGACGGAAAATCGTTGGCCACATCGTCCAGATGAAGCGGATCGCCGTATTTTATGCGCGATCCCTTGAAAACCGAAGAACCAGTGTGAATCAGCACCGGTATTTTCAGGTCCTGCGCCGCCTGGTAGAGGGGATAGATTCTCCGGTCATTGAGATAGTAATGCTGGTAGGTGGGGTACAGTTTCACGCCCCGGAAGCCCTCCACCTCAACCTTGTGGCGGAGTTCGCTCCCCAGGTCGGTGAAGAGATGGGGGTTGATGTCGCAAAAGGGAATCAGCCTCTTTCTCCCTTGGCAGAAGGCCTGCACCTGCTCGTTGGTGCAGACACCGGTTGTGCTATGGCTCAGTTCCGCCAGAATGCAGGCGTAATCGACCCCTTCGGCCGTCAGCAGCTCCTCGAACTCCCCCGGATCGCTGTAACGGTTGATATATGCCTCATATCCCGCGGGATCGGGATGCGACTGCTTTATCCATTCCGTCACCCATGGCTTCTGGTAGGTGTACAATCCCAGGTGCACGTGAAAATCGATCCGCAACCTGCGTGAATCACTGTCTCGTATTTCATGGGCCATATGGCTTCCACCTCATCTTCCGACCTCTCGTCAATCAAACAACAAACCTTGGATAATAGTACCGTTTTGCGCTTTTAACATCAAGAGAGGAAATCATCCCCACCCCCGACCCTTGCAGGGAAGTGGCGTTCATCATCCGTTTCCCCGGGCAGTGGGGTGGGGATGGCTTTGAGGTGTACGCGGATCAGAAGAAATAATAGGCTGCAAAGCGCCCGATGTTTACAGTGCCGGAGTCCGCAAGCCCTGCCAGGTTGCCGGTGCCGTTGGTGACATTGCCGTACTGGGTATTGATGTTCTGGTATTCGGCGGCAAAACGGACCGCGGCGTTCAAGTCATAGGTAACATTGGCATAGATGACGGAGTTTGATTTCTCGAAGTTGGAGACGCCGTTGTAACTTGAGTAGTTATAGGCATTTCTCCGTCCGTAGCCGGCCGTAATCCCCAGATCCTGGGTCGGGTAGAAAATGAGCTGCCCAAAGAGGCCGTACCCCTTGGCGGCCGACCTGTCGCCGGCGGGGCCCACCACGCCTATCGCCGTTGCGCCGATGGTGCTCATATTGGCTGCCATGTATGCCTGCCCTTCGAAGGAAGCGGTCATGGCGCGGTTCCGGCCATCCTTCGACGACAAGAGCGGCACGAAGGTGTAAAAGCCATACCCCCAGCTGTCCATTGAGTCGCTGTCCCCTGCCACGTCCTGGTTGCCGTAAAGGCCGAAGAAGCCAGCGGTAAGAGAATTCATGGACATGCCGTAGTAGCCCGGCGCGACCCCGAGAAGCTTGCTGATCAACATTGCCTGGCCGGCCACGTTTACCTCTGCCCCCCATGAGTCGCCATTTGCCCCGCTTTGGAGGTTGGAATTCTGCACAGAATTCTGAACCCCCAGGATCAGCCGCAAGGAGTTGTTTTCATTCAGCTTCACGCGCTGGGTCACTCTGATTTGTGGAACCCGCGGATTGTTCGGAACGCCAGTCATGGCTCCTTGACCAAAATCAACCGTGGAGGCGGTGGCCGGGCCGAAAATGTCGTAGGCCTGTCCCAGCACCAGCTGGGTGTTGGCCCAGTCCAGCGATGCATTAGCCAGGCGGAGCCGCATGGTGGCTGTCTCATTGGAAGAGCCGCCCGAACCGTAGAAGTCAGTCTCAATGATGGCGTTGGTCTTTGCCCCGAGGAAAGTGGGCCCGACAACCTTCAGCCATATCCGTGACGAACGGGCGGTAAAGATCGACTGGTCCTGCTGGCCGGCAGGGGAGCTGCTCTTGGGAATGCTCCTCTGAAGCGTGCCCAGGGCACCGTTCGACCCCAGGTTTACCGAGTTGTAGGCGTAATCGAGCTTGACGTAACCACCGATGGTCAGGTTGAATTTGCTGTAGACCGGCGAGGCCATCTTGCCGTAGATGCCGGGAGCTAC
>CAJPFF010000250.1 GCA_905339345.1 Geobacteraceae bacterium
GGTGGATTTCGATGAACTGACCAAGGCCGGCTCCATGATGGGGTCCGGGGGCATGATCGTCATGGATGAAGATACCTGCATGGTGGATATTGCCCGGTACTTCATCGACTTCCTCAAGGATGAATCCTGCGGCAAGTGTACCCCGTGCCGCGAGGGTATCCGCCAGATGCTCGCGGTTCTCACCAACATCACCACCGGCAAGGGTAAGGAGGGTGATATCGAGCTTCTGGAGGAGCTGGCAGAGTCCACGGGTGCCGCCCTCTGCGCCCTGGGTAAAAGTGCCCCCAACCCGGTCCTGAGCACGATCCGCTATTTCCGGGAAGAATATGAGGCCCATATCAGGGAGAAGAAGTGTCCGGCGCTTTCCTGCAAGGAGCTGATCGCCTTCCATATCGTCCCGGAGAAGTGCAAGGCCTGCGGCAGCTGTTTCAGGCAGTGCCCCGCCGAAGCCATCCACGGCGGCAAGAAGCTGATTCATATTATCGACCAGGAAAAGTGCACCAAGTGCGGAACCTGCTTCGATGTCTGTCCGAAGCAATTCGGCGCGGTGCGGAAGATTTCCGGTGAACCGGTTCCTGCCCCGGTTCCTGAAGAAAAAAGAGCGCTTGCCTGAGAGGTAACCATATGAGTGAAATTCACTTGCAGATTGATGGAAAAGAGGTGGTCGCCAGCGAAGGGATGACCATTCTGGATGCGGCGAAGTCCGTAGGGATAGCCATCCCCACACTGTGCCACCACGAGAAGCTGGAGCCCTATGGCGGCTGCCGTATATGCACGGTGGAAGTGGAAGTCCGCGGGTGGCCGAAGCTGGTCGCCGGCTGCATCTACCCCGTTGAGAAGGGACTGGTGGTGAGAACCAGGACCGAGAAGGTGGACAAGATTCGCAAGGTGCTTCTGGAGGAGATGCTTGCCCACGCTCCGGACGCCGAGGAGTTGCAGGCTCTGGCACTGGAGTACGGAGCGGACAAGGACCGTTTCGAGAAGCATCCCTCCTTCTGTATTCACTGCGGCCTCTGTGTCAGGTACTGCGCCGAGATCAAGAAGAAGAACGCTGTCGGTTTCGTCGACCGGGGCTCGAACCGGGAGATAAGCTTCATTCCGGAGATAGCCGCCAAGGAATGCTGGGACTGCAAGGAGTGTTTTCCCCTCTGTCCCACCTCGGCACTGCAGGCGGCATATGTGCTGGCCGGCGCCCTGATGTCCCCGCCGGAGGAGAGCACAAGCGGATGTTCATGCTCATGCTCGTGTTCATCCAGCGCAGGACCGAAGGAATAATCGGTTAAAAAGTCGGCAGTCAACGTTGTTGTTCGACGGGCAATAAACTGGCCAGGCCTTGAAAGGAGTTACCGGATGTGGTATCCCAGTCAAGGTCTGGCCTGTTTTTTTACTGGCGTTATCGCCGATGCGACAGGGACAGGCGCGGGCGAGGCAGATTCTGCGATAGGTTCGCGAGGGGCGTTGCACAGATGACAAAGAGTGGTGAAACCACGAAAACGGTCAAGGATGAAGACAAATACAACATCCGGGCCATCGAGCGTGCGCTTTCGGTCCTCGATGCCTTCTCCCGCGAGCGACGTAAGCTATCTCTCGATGAGCTGACCAAATTGACCGGGCTCTCCAAACCCACCGTCTTTCGCATCCTTTCCACACTGCAAAGCCAGAAGTTTGTCCTGCTGGACAAAAACGACGGCCGCTACCGACTTGGTTCGGTCTTCCTGACCCTGGCATCCTCAGTACTGGGTTCCCTCAGTCTCGGGACCATAACCCGCCCACACCTTATCGCGCTGCGCAATACGGCACAAGCCTCGGTTCTCCTCGGTGCGCTGCTGGACGATCACCTTGTCTACCTGGACAAGACCGAGGGGCGAGGCCCGGTGCGCCTGGCCAACGACTTAGGCTGGCGGCGAGACCCCTCCAACTACGGCATGCTGGGCATGACCCTCATGGCTTACCTTGAACCCTCCGAGACAGAACGATTGTTGGATGAGTTTCCTCTTGCTCCATACACGCGAAAGTCCATGACAGACAGGGAGCTTTTCCTCCAGCGGATGGGTGAAATACGTCGGCTTGGTTATGCCCTGGAGTTTGAAGAGGCGATCGATGGCGTGTGGGGCGTTGCCGCGCCGGTATGGAATTCGGCGGGCGAAGTGGTCGCTGCGGTCGGAGCGGCGTTGCCCATGTCCGTATGCAGCGAGGAGCGCATCGCCGAGACGATAAACCACGTAACTGCCTGTGCCGGGGATATCTCCTCTGAACTCGGCCATAGGGGATAAACCCCGTTTTACCCGCTCACTCCAGGCTGGTGGCGCTTGTAAAAGGCCCTGATTCTCTCCTGTAATTCTTGATTCCCATCCCTTGCAGCAATCCTGGAAATCTCTTCATCTACTGGCTATTCACGGAACTAATTCCACCATCTGCATCGCTCTCTGTTGTAACCGATGGGGTAATGATTTTTTTCGTTGACAAGTTGGCGGCAGAGTGGATAATTGAATAAAAATAAAAT
>CAJPFF010000251.1 GCA_905339345.1 Geobacteraceae bacterium
ATTTGAGTGTATTACCAAGATTATCGGTCAACATGGGTCACAGGGCGCACTACCATCACTACGAGCTTCCGTTGAAGAGATACGTTCAGGAACATACTATGGCCCAAAAAGCTGGTTTCAAATGCGTGGAACTCCGGTCGAAGTGAAGTTGCCATGTAGCTCACGGAAAAGCGAAGTGCATAGCAAGTTGTGGGAAAAGTCTGAACAACTCACCGGAGTTTGCTTTCAGTGTTAATCGAATGAAGTATGAGGCACTGAATACAAACGCGAAAGTTCAGTGCCTCATTCTTTGCTATTAAGAAACGTGGCGATTTTATCAAGACTCTTCCTAAATGGTTTATGTCTCCCGGAAAGCCAGTCAGATAACTGTTCCGGGTCGCGTTTCATGACAATGCCGAGCCGTTCAATACTCAATCCATTAGTCCAGCGATACCATTCTAACCGTTCAAGAGTGCCTTCCGGTTCCGGTCGAGGATTATACCCAAGGAACTTAATAATAGCCGGAATAAATCTTATCTCCGGTTCCCCGCGATTTAGTTCCCAGTTTGTTATGGTGCAGATGCTTACGCCTATTAGCTCAGCAACATTTTTCTGGCATAACCCCGCGTCCAGCCTTGCTTTTCTTAAATGGTCACCAGTGGTAATTGCTTGAACAGGATAACCCTTTGGTGTATTGTCATACGTTATGACTGTCCTGACTACATACAGTAAAGAATTGGGGGCGCAAGCGTGCCCCTGCGGCTATCTTGGCGATCCTCTCCACCCCTGCTCATGCACGCCGGTCATGGTCCAGCGCTACCGTTCCCGCATCTCCGGACCGTTGCTGGACCGGATCGACATTCACATCGAGGTGCCCGCCGTCAAGTACCGGGATTTGGCCGACGGCCGCGAGGGGGAGAGCTCACGGAGTATCGGCAGCCGCGTCGAAAAAGCCCGCGAGGTCCAGCGCGATCGCTTCAGGGGTTCGAAAGTACACAGCAATGCCCAGATGACGCCACGCTTCATCAAGAAATTCTGCGAGCCGGACGCAGCCGGCAACCGGATGCTCGAACTGGTCACCGACCGTCTTGGCCTCTCGGCCCGTTCCTACAGCCGCATCCTCAAGGTGGCCCGCACCATTGCCGACCTGGACGGCAGCGATGGGGTCCGCGAGCAACATGTCTCTGAGGCGATCCAGTACCGCAGCCTGGATCGCAAGGCAACATCGTGACGTTCCTCGTATTGCGTATATCCTCGATGTTTGTTCAAGTGTATGCAGTATGCGGAATGACACAGGCTACATCATGAATTGTTAATAATTTTTTAGCTTGACTAAAGGTAGGGTGGCAAGTAAAATCCGGTTCTAATTTGGGGTAAACGCCATCAGCTTTGGTAGTACCGTCGGAGCAATAGTGAAATTACCAGTTTGTTATGTCCCAGCGTTTACAGGCTTTGCTTGTAATCACCATCACAAAACGGAGGTAAGAGATGTCAGAGTACGGCACACTGCAAGACCGCGTACGTTGCAAGTCACTGCTCAGCAAGGTCATGACTCCCGAGGAGACCATCCAGTTCTTCAAGCCGGGCATGAACCTCGGCTGGTCCGGATTCACCCCGGCCGGTTACCCCAAGGTGGTGCCCATTGCGCTGGCCGACCACGTGGAGAAGAACAACCTGCAGGGGAAGTGGAAGTTTAACCTCTTCATCGGCGCCTCCGTCGGGGCCGAGACCGAGGACCGCTGGGCCACCCTCGACATGATCGACCGCCGCTGGCCGTACCAGACCGGCAAGAACATCGCCGCCGGCATCAACGAAGGCCGCATCCGGATGGGTGACAAGCACCTCTCTCTCTTCGCGCAGGATCTGGGCTACGGTTTCTACACCAAGGACAGCGAGACTGGCCGTCTCGATCTGGGCATTATCGAAGTTTCCGCCATCACCGAGGACGGCGGCCTGGTTCCCACCACCTCCTGCGGCGTCATCCCCGAGATCCTGATGCAGTGCGACAGGATCATCGTCGAGGTGAACACCGGCGAGCCTTCCTTCGAAGGGATTCACGACATCATTGTCTGCGAGAATCCGCCCAATCGTAAGGTCATCGGCATCACCAAGACTGACGAACGGGTCGGCACAACCTACGTTCCGTGCGATCCGAGCAAGATCATTGCCGTGGTCGAGTCCAAGCTCCGTGACAAGGGGCGTGCCTTTGCCGAGCAGGACGACACCTCCGAGGCAATCGCCAACCACCTCATCGACTTCTTCTCCCATGAAGTGAAGGCCGGCCGTCTCCCGAAGAACCTCCTTCCGATCCAGTCTGGCGTCGGATCCATTGCCAACGCCGTCATCGGCGGTCTGGCCAAGGGGCCCTTCTACAACCTGACCGTTTTCACCGAGGTTCTGCAGGACACCATTCTGGATCTTTTTGATTCCGGCAAGTGCGATGCCGCTTCTGCCTGCTCCCTGTCGCTCTCCGAGAGCCCGGGCTTCCCGCGCTTCTTCGAGAACTGGGACAAGTACTTCGGCAAGTGCACCCTTCGTCCGCTCTCCATTTCCAACGCCCCTGAGCCGATCCGTCGCCTCGGGTGCATCGCCATGAACACCCCGGTTGAGATCGACATCTACGCCCACGCCAACTCCACGCTGGTCGGCGGTACCCGGATGATCAACGGCCTCGGCGGTTCCGGCGACTTCCTCCGTAACGGCTTCCTGAAGATCATGCACACCCCGTCGAGCCGTCCTTCCAAGACCGACCCGAACGGTATCTCCTGCGTGGTGCCGCACTGCTCCCACATCGACCACACCGAGCATGACCTGGACTGCGTCGTTACCGAGCAGGGTCTGGCCGACCTCCGCGGCATGGCTCCGAAGGAGCGGGCCAAGCGCATCATCGAGAAGTGCGCCCACCCGGACTACAAGCCGATCCTCAGCGAGTACCTGGAGATCGCCACAAAGGACTGCCTTGCCCGCAAGGTCGGCCACGAGCCGCAGCTGTGGGACCGCGCCTTCAAGATGCACCTCAACCTGGAGCGCAACGGCACCATGAAGATCAAGAACTGGGACGTGAAGATCGACCTCTGCGAGGGGTAAGCTCTCGTACCGTTCCGCAAACAAAAAACCCCACCGGTCTCCCGGTGGGGTTTTTTGTTTCAGTCTTATTGGGCAGCGAAGAAAAGGCCGCCTGGCGATACGTGGCCGGCAAGGGCGGGAGTCGACGCCCCATGCCCTTGCCGACCCCCTATTACAGTGGAATCAGGACTGCCTGCGGGGCTGCCCGCTCTTGGAACTGCGGTATTCGACAATCGGCCCGTTGGAAGACGAGCGCTCGCCCCAAGGGGAACGTTTGGCACTGCTGGGCCTGCTGCCGCCCGTTTTGCCGTTATCGCGGGGACCGTAGCTTTTACGGGCACCACCGGTGGAGCCTGCCGGTCTACTCCCTTTTCCGGCAGAGACGCGGGAGAGGGGGCGGCGCGGCTCAAGCCCCGGGATCCGGTGCTCGGGCAGGGATTGGCCGATGTAGCGCTCGATGCGGGCCAGGTAGCTGACCTCGTTAAGGGAGGCGAAGGAGATGGCGATGCCCGATGCCCCTGCCCGGCCAGTGCGGCCGATGCGGTGGACATAGTCCTCGGCGAATTTCGGCAGGTCGAAGTTGATGACATGGCTGATGCCGGTTACATCCAAGCCGCGGGCCGCCACGTCGGTGGCCACCAGAAGCCGTATCCTTCCCTGCTTCATGGCGGCGATGGTCCGGTTGCGGGCATTCTGGGGCATGTCGCCATGGAGGGCCGCGGCGGAATGTCCCTGATTCCTGAGCTCGACGGCCATATTCTCGGCGTCGCGCTTGGTGGCGGAGAAGATGATCGCCTTGTGGACGTCGCCATCGGTGATCAGGTGCTGAAGCAGCCTGTTTTTGTGGGACAGGTCGTCGGCCACATGGAGGCGCTGTTCGATATTCTCATGGGTCGTTTTGGGGCCCGTGATCTCGATCCGCTCCGGTTCGCGCAGCAACCTCCCTGCCAGGCGCGCCATGGCATTGTCCATGGTGGCCGTGAAGAGGAGGGTCTGGCGGTCGGCGGGGGTAGCGGCGGCGATCCGGTCCACGTCATCGCTGAACCCCATGTCGAGCATCCGGTCGGCTTCGTCGAGGACCAGCATCTCCAGGCGGGAAAGGTCGAGGCTCCTCCGATCCAGCAGGTCCACAAGGCGCCCCGGCGTGGCTACGATCAGGTCCACCGGAGCCGAAAGGAGCCGGAGTTGTTCCCGATAGGGCATGCCGCCGAGGATGGCGCCGCTGCGTACCCGCAGGAGCTTGCCGTAGGAGCGGACCGCGTCGGTCACTTGGTTGGCCAGCTCCCGGGTGGGGGTCAGGACAAGCACTCGGGGACCGCGGCCGGGCTTTTGGGCAGGGGCTGCCAGACGCTGGAGGGCTGGAAGGACAAAGGCTGCGGTCTTGCCGGTGCCGGTCTGGGCAGTGGCTAGAAGGTCGCGACCCACCAATGCTCTGGGTATCGCTTCGGCCTGAATCGGGGTCGGATCAGTGTAGCCGCACGCGGCGACCGCCTTGAGGATGGGGGGGAGGAGGTTCAGTTCAGCAAAAGTCATTGAATCGTTTCCTTTAGGGTCGTTTCCGGACGCCAACGGACATAGCCGATCGGATTGCGGGCATGCAACGCACCATGCCACGCGCGTCGCGAAGGGCGCCGTGATCGTCACCGGAAAGACATGAAGAGTACGCGTGTGAGCCGCAGGGCAACCTGATGCCCTAATGGGGGACGGCAACAACACAGAATTGACTGGCATGAAACATCGTCGCCAACCGTTTGTGCTGCTGCGCCGTAAGGCGTTGCCGTAAGCAGAGGGGGGTTAGTGAGCGATGAAGCAAATGGCGGGGGTACTTCGGGGTGTGCCTGGTGGCAGGTTCCGCCTGAGCGTTGATCAGTCAACGGGCACCATACGGGATAATTTATGAAATGACAAGGATTATTTCCGGGCCTTGGGGTGGGCCTTGTCGTAGACCTCCATGAGGCGGTCGATGCCCACGTGGGTGTACTTCTGGGTCGTGGAGAGGGAGGCGTGGCCCAGGAGCTCCTGGATGGCCCGCAGATCTGCCCCCCCTTCGAGCATGTGGGTGGCGAAGGTGTGGCGGAGGGTGTGGGGAGAGATCTTCCGCATGGCAGCGATCCGAAGGATATGCTTGTCTATCACGCGCCGAACGCTGCGGGGGGTGAGCCGGCCGCCCCGGGCGTTGGTGAAGAGGGGAGCGTCGGGGTGGGGATGGTTCCGCGCCTCGAGGTAGCGGGAGAGGGAGGTGCGGGCGTGGCTTCCTACCGGCACGATCCGTTCCTTGCTCCCCTTGCCGAGGACCCGCACGGTGCCGTCGTCCAGGTCGATTCCCCCAACGTTCAGGCCGGTGAGCTCCGAAACCCGAACACCGCATGAATAGAGGGTTTCGAGGATGGCCCGGTCCCGCAGGCTCAACAGATCCGTTTCCCGGGGTGTTTCCACCAGGGCTGTCACCTCGTCGATGGAGAGATGATAGGGGACTCTTTTCTCTTTCTTGGGGGTGGAGACCAGCTCCGCGGGGTTCTTGGCGAGGCTCCCGATCCGGACCAGATGCTTGAAGAAGGCCCGCACCGCCGCCAGCTTGCGGCCCACGGAGCTTTTTGTGTGGTCCCGGTGCAGAAGCGCGAGCCAGCGCCGGATCAGGAGGTGCGAAACCCCCTCCGGCTCCGCCGACGAACCCAACTCGACCTGGACAAATTCCCGGAACTGGGCCAGGTCTGAGCGGTAGGCGGCCAGGGTGTTGGGCGAGGCATTGCGTTCCGTTTCCAGGTGGCGGATAAAGGCGGCTATCTCCTGTTCCATGGTGGCTCCTTTTTCGTAGCAGTCAGCATAGCAGATTTTTCGTGTAAACCGAACTCCGGTTGTTTCGGGGGGAAAAACAGGTTATCCTTCTCTGGTTCCCCTTGCTCTTGACAAGGGTCGAGGCGCTGGGACGGCGCGAGAAGTACGATTCTGAAAGTTCAATATCCGGGGAGGTACATGATATCGTGAAACGGGTGGTCATCATCGGCATGGGGTTCGGCGGTATCCGGGCGGCCCGCGTTCTGGCGGGGAAAGGGCTCGACGTGGTGCTGGTGGACCGGAACAACTACCACCTCTTTCAGCCCCTCCTCTACCAGGTGGGAACGGCGGGCCTCGAGCAGGAATCCATTGCCTACCCGGTGCGGGCCATGGCCCGGCAGTGGCCCGGCACCCGCTTTCACCTGGCGGAGGTGACTGGCATTGATTTCGAGGCCCGGGAGGTGGTCACCGACAGCAGACGCATCCCCTACGATTACCTGGTGATTGGCGCCGGGAGCGTCACCAACTACTTCGGTCTCGAATCGGTGGAGCGCCAAGCCTTTGACCTGAAGGAGCTCATCGACGGGGAGCGGCTTCGCAACCATATCCTCACCGCCTTCGAGCGGGCGATGGTGGAGCCCGACCCGGCCCGGCGGCGGGCCCTCATGACCTTCGTCATCGTGGGTGGTGGACCCACCGGGGTCGAGTTTGCCGGTGCCCTCATGGAGCTCGTTCGCTACGTCCTGGCCAAGGACTACCCCGATCTGAGCGTCCAGGCGGCGCGGGTCGTGCTGGTGGAGGCCTTTGACCGGCTCCTGGCCGCCATGCCGCCGGAGCTGCAGGTGTACACCCTGGAGAAGCTCCGAAGCATGGGGGTGGAAGTCCTTTTCAACGCCCGGGTGGTGGATGCGGGGCCCGAGCAGGTCGCCCTCCACGACGGTGCCATCATCCCGGCCCATACCCTTTTCTGGTCGGCGGGGGTCAAGGCGGCTCCCCTGGCCGGGACTCTTGGCGTCACTCCCAAGGCGGGGGGGCGGATCCCCGTGGAGCCGGACCTGACCATCGCCGGGCATCCCGAAGTCTTCGTCATCGGCGACATGGCGTACTTTGAGCAGGACGGCGCGGCGCTTCCCATGGTGGCGCCAGTGGCGATGCAGATGGGGACCTATGCCGGAGAGGCCATCGTAGCCCGGGAGAAGGGGGAGACTCCCCCCCCATTCCGGTACCGCGACCGGGGAAGTATGGCCACCATCGGGCGGAGCGCGGCCGTTGCGTGCGCATTCGGGATGAAGTTCCGGGGGTATGCGGCGTGGCTCGTCTGGCTCCTGCTCCACCTCTACTACCTGATCGGTTTCCGCAACCGGATCGTCGTCATGCTCAACTGGATCTGGTACTACTGGTTCCA
>CAJPFF010000252.1 GCA_905339345.1 Geobacteraceae bacterium
TCCCGCTCGTCGGCAATGGTGATCCGGACCCCGGCGTTCAGGAAGGCCAGCTCCCGGAGCCGCTGAGAGAGCACGTCAAAGGAGAAGTCAGTGGTTTCGAAGATGGTGTCGTCGGGAAGGAAGTTGATCTTGGTTCCCCGCTTCTTGGTTTCTCCCACCACTTCCAGGGGGGTCAACGGGGCGCCGAAGGCATAGGACTGGTGGTACACCTTGCCATCGCGGCGGATCTCCAGCTCCAGTTTCTTGGACAGGGCATTGACGACGGAGACGCCGACCCCGTGGAGGCCGCCGGAGACCTTGTAGGAGGTGTTGTCGAATTTGCCGCCGGCATGGAGGACCGTGAGGGCCACCTCCGCCGCCGGCCTCCCTTCCGTCGGGTGCATGTCGGTGGGGATGCCGCGGCCGTTGTCCACCACCGTCAACGAGCCGTCCAGATGGATGGTGACATTCACCTCGTTGCAGTAGCCGGCCAGGGCCTCGTCGATGGAGTTGTCGACGATCTCGTAGACCAGGTGGTGGAGTCCCTGGGCCGAGGTGGAGCCGATGTACATGGCGGGGCGCTTGCGGACCGCCTCGAGCCCCTCCAGGACCTTGATCTTGTCTGCGCCGTAGTCGTTGTTCAGTTCGTCTGCCATACTTCTCCCTCTATGAAGGCGTCACCGTTCCACGTGAAACGTGGAAGGACGCGTGGGTTGCAATCCCCTCCAGGCGGAGGGTTGACACATCGGTGGTGGTGATGAAGACCTGCATCCGCTTTTCCCGGAGGAACGCCATGAGGTTCGCGTTCCGCTGGGGGTCCAGCTCCGACGAGATGTCGTCCAGGAGGAGCACCGGCGGGGCACCGTTGAGGCGCTCCAGGTACTCGATCTCCGCCATCTTGAGGGCCAGAACGAAGCTGCGCTGCTGTCCCTGGGAACCGTGGTTGCGGATCACCCGGCCGTTCAGGACAAAGTCCACATCGTCCCGGTGGGGGCCCACCACGGTGGTTCCCCGGCGGAGCTCCTCCGCCTCGTGGGCACCAAAGAGCGCCAGCAGGGCCCCGGTTCCCTCCCGGCTAACCTGCTCGGGGGTCGTAAGATGGGGACGGAAGGCAAGGCCCGCTTCCTCCTGGCCGCCGGCTATCTCCCGGTAGAACCGTCGGACCAGGGGCTCGATCTCGGCCAGATACCCCATCCGCTTCACCATGAGCCGGGTCCCCGCCTCGGCCAGCTGGCCGGTCCAGACCTCCAGCCCCTCCCGGGTTCCCCGCTTGAGGAGGGCGTTGCGCTGCTTGAGGAGCCGGTGGTACTCGTGGTGGAGGAGCAGGTACCCCAGATCCCCGCTGAAGATGGCCCGGTCCAGGTAGCGGCGCCTCAGATCCGGGCCGCTGCGGGCCATGGCGATCTCCTCGGGGGAGAAGACCACGGCATTGACGTTGCCGAAGAAGTCGGCAAGCCGCGTCACCGGTTTCTGGTCGACCCGGGCCTTTCGCCCCTCCCTGCCCAGGTAGAGGGCGATCTCCCTGCCAACCCCGTCCCGCTCGGCCCACCCCCGCAGGAGTGCGTAGGGAGCGTTCCAGGTGACGAGATCAGGGGTCTTGGCCAGCCGGAACGACTTCATGGTTCCCAGCAGGTAGATGGCCTCCAAGACCGAGGTCTTCCCCTGGCCGTTGGCGCCGTGGAGGACGTTGAAGCGCCGGTCGAAGCTGATTTCCGCCTCGGCAATATTCCGGAAGGAACTTATCTGGATCCTCGTCACGAACATGGTGATCTGCAGCCGAAAGAACGGCAAAAGGCCTCTCCCGGGGAGCGGCCTTCGCCTTCCGTGGCATGCCGGTTACCGTTTTCTACAGGCGCATCGGCATGATCACCGCGGTAAAGCCGTCAGTGCCGGCCGGTTTCACGATGGCCGGCGACAGCTCGTCGCGCAGCACCAGCGCCACGTCGCTCTCGTTGAGGACGGCAAGGACGTCCAGAAGATACTTGGCGTTGAAGCGGATGGAGAGGGGAGGACCGCTGTAGGCCGCCTCCAGTTCCTCCGACGCCTCGCCCAGCTCCGGGTTGCTGGAGGAGATGATCATCTGCTCGCCGTTGATCTCCATCTTGATTCCCTTGAACTTCTCGCTGGAGAGGATCGACATCCGGCGCAGGGAGTGGAGAAACGGATCCCGGGCAACGGTCACGATCTTGTCGTTGGCCACCGGCACCACGCGGGTGTAGTCGGGGAACTCACCGTCCACAAGCCGCATCACCACCACTGTGTTCCCCTTCTTGATGACGGCGCTGTTGTCCATGAAACCGAAGGCCAGTTCTTCGGTCGTCGCTTCTTCGCTGATCTTCTTGAGTTCGAAGATACCCTTCTTGGGGAAGATGACCCCCTTGGCCATCTCGGGCCCCACGGCGCCGTGGAACTCCCGTTCGGCAATGGAAAGCCGGTGCCCGTCGGTGGCCACCATCCGGAGAATAGGTTTATTATCCTCAACGGTGGCCTTCACGAAGATGCCGTTCAGGTTGTATTTGGTCTCGTCGAAGCAGATGGCGTAGGCGGTCTTCTCGATCATGTCGGCCAGGAGCGCTCCCTCGATCCGGATAAGACTCTCCTCGTTCACCTTGGGGAAGTAGGGGAACTCCTCCGGGGAGAGGCCGACGATGCTGAAGTGGGCCTTGCCGCAGCGGATATCGACCCAGTCGTTCTCCTTGGTGGAAAATGAGATGACCTCCTCGGGAAGCTCCTTGACGATCTCGTGAAGCTTCTTGGCTGACACGGTAATCCGTCCCTCCCGGGTAACGGTCGTCCCGTAGGAGCTCTTCATCCCCACTTCCAGGTCCGTGGCCGTCAACTCGATCCGGTCGGCATGGGCCTCGATAAGGACGTTGGAGAGGATCGGCATGGTGTTTCGCTTTTCGACGATACCCTGAATTTTCTGGAGAGCCCGCGAGAAGGTGTCCTTGTCGATCTTGAATTCCATCGTTCCTCCTTGTCAACAGATGTAGAATAGTATGGTTATGT
Organism: Geobacteraceae bacterium; assembly: GCA_905339345.1. GTDB lineage: Bacteria > Desulfobacterota > Desulfuromonadia > Geobacterales > Geobacteraceae > Geobacter. The sequence goes on from CAJPFF010000252.1 coordinate 2,989, forward strand.
ATGTTTAAAAGCTTAGTAATAACAATAGGAGGTGTGGATTCGGGGATAACCCGGCAACTCACCGTGTCAGCTGCGTTTTTTTCTCGGTCCCACTGTTGATCGAAGCGGGGTTTTCCCCTGGCAGCCGGGCGGGCGCCGGGAGGTTGTTCACAACCGGTGTCTCCATCCACAGGGTTATCCCGCTCAACTCAACAGCCCCTTGCGCAGGGTCTCAACGGTATTTTTCAGTTCGAAATCCTGGGAGAGGAGTCTGTCCACCTTCTTGACCGAATGGATGATGGTGGAGTGGTCCTTTCCTCCGAACTTGTCTCCGATATCGGGATACGACGCCTTGGTCAGGTCGCGGCAGAGATAGATGGCGATCTGGCGGGGTACCACGAGGGCCTTGAGCCGTTTGTCTGACTTGAGTTCCGCCACCTTGAGGTTGAAGTGGTCAGCCACGTATTTCTGGATCATCTCCACCGTGATTTCTTTGGTCTTGTCGACGATGATGTCTTTGAGGACTTCCCGGGCCATGTCGAGGGTGATGTTCTTCCCCGTGAGGCTCGCTACGGCCCCCAGGCGGATAAGCATACCCTCCAGTTCCCGCACGTTGGTGCTGGCGCTGGAAGCGAGGAAGAGCGCCACGTCGTCGGGGAGCCGGATGCCGTCGACTTCCGCCTTCTTGCTGAGGATGGCGACCTTGGTCTCGGTGTCAGGCGGCTGGATGTCGGCGATGAGACCCCACTCGAAGCGGGAGCGGAGCCGCTCCTCCAGGCCGGGTATGTCCTTGGGGAACTTGTCGGAGGTGACCACGATCTGCTTATGGGACTCGTAGAGGGCGTTGAAGGTGTGGAAAAACTCCTCCTGGGTCCGCTCCTTGCCGGCGATGAACTGGATGTCGTCGATGAGGAGCAGGTCCATCTTGCGGAACTTGTTCCGGAACTGGTCCATCTTCTGGTAGCGGAGGCAGTTGATGAGCTCGTTCATGAACTTTTCGGAGGTGTAGAAACAGACCCGGGCCTTGCGGTTGTTGGCCAGGACCTGGTTGCCGATGGCCGTCAAAAGATGGGTCTTGCCGAGACCCACACCGCCGTAGATGAAGAGGGGATTGTATTTGCCTGCCGGGTTGTTGGCCACCGACTGGGCCGCCGCGTGGGCGAACTGGTTGCTTCCGCCACAGACGAAGGTGTCAAAGGTGTACTTGGTGTTCAGGTTAGTGGAAAACTCGGCGGGCGGGATTTTTTCCGTCTCGCCCGTCTGGAGTTCGTCCTCGGAGCGGCTCTTGCGGGGGCTTTTAGGTCCCTTTTCCTGTTGCCGCACCGCCACCTGAAGCTCAACCTGAAAGTGGGAGTCGGTGAGGGAGCGGACCGATTCGAGGATCATGGGAAGATAGCTCTCCCTGACCCGGTCCCTGATGAACTGGTTGGGCGCCTCCAGGAGGAGGGTGTTCTTCTGGGCTCCGGCGAACCTGATCGGCTCTATCCAGGTGGTGAAGGTCTGGTGCGTGAGCACCTTGGCCAGATTGGATTGTGCCTGGAGCCAAACGTCTTCCATAGAGGATAATCTCGGGGACCAGTTATTCACATGTTTTTCAACACATGTTGATAACCGGATTTACGTAGTGAAATTGAACTGTTAAGAGCGGAAATCAGGATGATGCGCGCATGCTGGATGCGGCCTCAGGATAGAGGAGACTAGCAGAGGAAGGGGGCGTTTGCAAGGCCAAATGTACCGTAGGGAAGTAAATTTATGCTTGACAGACAAAGGGCTCTGTGATTAAAGATACTTCTTTGCATAACCAGCAAAATGTCACTGATTCAGGGAGATAGCATATGAAAAGGACCTTTCAGCCGAGCAATACATCCCGGAAGCGTACCCACGGCTTCCGTGTCCGTATGTCCACGAAGAACGGCAGACTCGTCATCAAGCGTCGCCGCGCCAAGGGGCGTAAGCGTCTGGCGGTGACCATCGCCAGCAAATAATCCTCCGTTCGCCTTCCGATACTCGAAGGCTTGCCGGCGGAGCGGGGGAGTCCCCTCTGTTCACGTTCACCAAAGACGAGCGCCTGCTCAGGCGGGCTGATTTCCTCAGGCTCTCTGACGGGGCGCGAAAGATCAGCACCCCCTGTTTCCTCGTTCTTTGTGCAGCCGGCCCGGAAGCCACGTGCCGGATAGGCATCACCGTAAGCCGCAAAGTGGGCAATGCGGTGACCCGTAACCGGATAAAGCGCCTTGTGCGGGAGTATTATCGTCTGCACAAGGTACTCTTTCCTCCTCTCGACATCAACGTTATCGCCCGGAGGGGAGCTGAGGAGCTCGACTACCGGGGAGTCTGCCAGGAGCTGGACCGGGTGGTGGAGCGCCTCGCGGGCGTCACACGATCATGCTGAAGATTCTCATCCAGATCATCGGCATCTACCAGCGCTACCTCTCGCCCCTTACGGGGCCCACCTGCCGTTTCTATCCCTCCTGTTCAACCTACGCCAAGGAATCGCTCATGCGGCACGGCCTTCTCAGAGGGCTCTGGTACAGTGCCGTCCGGATCATGAAGTGTCATCCGTACCACCCCGGTGGCTACGATCCCGTCAAGTAATCATCCATCAGGAGCTGTCATGGAAAAAAGGGCTTTGATTGCGGTTGTTCTCTCTATTCTCTTCTTCTACGGCTACACGGCCCTCTTCCCGGCGCCGAAGAAGGAGGCTCCGGCCCCCACCCCCCAGCAGGCGGTGACCAGTGCCCATACCGCTGCGGCCCCTGCGCCGATTCCGGCAGCTCCGCCCCTTGCGCCAGCTCCCGTAGCCGCGGTCAGCGCCCAGCAGAAGGAGATTGCTGTCGAGACACCCGACTATACGGCGGTCTTTTCGACCCAGGGGGGGAGCCTTACCCGCCTTGTCCTGAAAAAGTACCGGGAAACTGCTGATCCCCATGGCAAACCCGTTACCCTGGTGGACGAGCGCGACCCGTCTTTTTACACCCTTTCCACCCGGGCAGCCGGGATTGGCCTTGATCCGTCCGCTCTCTTTGTGCCAAGCGCCGAGACCCTGACCGTAGCGGCGGGGGAGAAGAAGGATCTGTCCTTTACCTGGATATCCCCGGCGGGGGTAACGGTTCGCAAGGTCTACACCTTCCAGGGGGGTAACTACGGCATCGACATGGCATACCAGGTGGCTAACTCAGGAATGGCCCGGGCTGGCGCGGCCTTCCAGACCCTGATGACCTATCCCTCGGTTCCCCGGGCCAAGGAGACCCGCTTCGAGACCTTCGGACCGGCGACCTTTGCCCAAGACAAGCTTACGGAAGAGAAGATCAAGGACCTTGCCGGCCAGGGGAAGAGCTACAGCGCTCCCCTCTGGAGCGGCTTCGCCGACAAGTATTTCCTCTCGGCGGTCATGGCCCAGGGGGGGAGCATCACCTCCGCCTCCGTCCGGAGCACACCCCGGGGTATATTGGAAAACGTCATCACCGCGCCAGATCTCTCACTCAACCCGGGTGAGACGAAGGCTGTTGCCTATCGGCTCTACTTCGGTCCCAAGGACCTGGACATCCTCAAGTCCCAGGGGAACAGTCTCGAGCGGGCCATCGATCTCGGCTGGTTTGCCATGCTGGCCAAGCCGCTTCTCCAGAGCCTCAAGTTCTTCTACCAGTATGTGCACAACTACGGCATTTCCATCATCATAATAACGGTTATTCTCAAGATTCTTTTCTACCCTCTCACCCATTCCAGCTACAAATCCATGAAGGAGATGCAGAAGCTCCAGCCGAAGATGGCCGAGCTGCGGGAGAAGTTCAAGAATGACCGCGACGCCATGAACAAGGCCATCATGGAGCTCTACCAGACTCACAAGGTGAACCCGGTGGGAGGGTGCCTCCCGATGATCGTCCAGATACCGGTCTTCTTCGCCCTCTACAAGGCCCTCATGTTCTCCATCGAGCTCCGGCACGCGCCGTTCATGCTCTGGATCCAGGACCTGGCCGGGAAGGATCCCTACTACGTGACCCCGATCATCATGGGTATCACCATGGTCATCCAGCAGAAGATGACCCCGTCCCAGATGGATCCCATGCAGCAGAAGATGATGATGGCCCTGCCGGTGGTCTTCACCTTCATGTTCCTGAACTTCCCGTCGGGGCTCGTCCTCTACTGGCTCGTGAACAACGTCCTGACCATCATCCAGCAGTCCTACATCAACAAGAGCATCGCCGCCGCCGAGGCCAAGTAGGGTTTCCGTGTACGTGGAAGATACCATAGCGGCCATCAGCACGCCGGTGGGTGAGGGGGGGATCGGCGTCATCCGGGTGAGCGGCCCCGATGCCCCCGCCATCGCCCGGCGGCTTGTGCGGCGGGGGAACGTGAACGGTGACTTCGAGAGTCACCGTTTTTATTATGGCGCCGTGACCGACCCCGATACGGCGGATACCGTCGATGAGGTCATGGTGGTGCTCATGGGGGCACCCCGTTCCTACACCCGTGAGGATGTGCTGGAGATCCAGTGCCACGGCGGGTACCTGGTCACCCGGCGGGTCCTGGACGCGGTGCTCCGGTGCGGCGCACGGCTGGCCGAGCCGGGGGAGTTCACCCGGCGGGCATTTCTGAATGGGAGGATCGATCTCGTCCAGGCCGAAGCGGTCATCGATGTCATCCGCTCCAAGACCGAGGCGGCCCTTTCCCTGGCCCAGCACCAGCGGGAAGGGAGACTATCCGGAAGACTCGATGCCGTGCGCGATGGTCTCCGGCACGGGCTCGCCCTTGTCGAGGCATTTATCGATTTTCCCGAAGAGGAGATCGATCCCGCTTCCCAGGGGGAGATCGAGGAGAAGACCCGGGAGGCTCTCGGTCGCATCGATGAGCTTCTGGACGGCTTTGACGAGGGGAGGGTGCTCCGCGAGGGGGTGTCGGTCCTTATCGCCGGAAAGCCCAACGTTGGAAAGTCGAGTCTTCTCAACACGATCCTCCAGGAGAAGCGGGCCATCGTGACGTCGGTTCCCGGCACAACCCGCGACATCATCGAGGAGGTGGTGAACGTCCGGGGGCTGCCGCTCCGGATGCTGGATACCGCCGGGATCCGCGAGACCGAGGATATTGTCGAGCAGGAAGGGGTGCGGCTGACCCTGGAGAAGATACCCCAGGCCGACCTGATCCTCTTTGTCCTCGACGGTTCGCGCCCCTTCGATGGGGACGACCGGATGCTTCTCGACGCCCTTGTTGAAAAGCGAGTGATAGTTGTCCTGAACAAGGCCGACCTTCCTCTCCGTCTGGACGTTCCCGGCGAACTGGGGAAGCTGGGCACCGTAAGCATATCCACAGCCACCGGCGTCGGTATCGACGATCTGAAGGGAGCTATCTTCGATACCTTCATCCACGGCCGCGCCATCGACAGCCGTGAATATGTGGCCCTTTCCCAGGCCCGGCACCGGGATGCCCTGGCAAAGGCCCGGGAGCGGATTACGGCTATTATTGCCAATCTTGCCAGTGGTCACCCCCCCGAACTTCTGGCCGTCGACCTGAAGGATGCCCTCACCGCCGTTGGGGAAGTAACCGGAGAAACGACCCCCGACGACATCCTTGACATGATTTTCCAGCGGTTCTGCATCGGGAAGTAGTCTGGGCACAACTGGGGAGGGTTGGCATCGAAACGGCAGATGTTTCACGTGGAACAAATTTTCTAACTGGTTGTCATTGCTGGTGAATTCTCTGGGATACCGTATCCATTAATGCTCCCTGTGAAACAGGGACGAGGTCATGCAGAAGAGATGGGATTCATCAACTACGATAAGCGATACGATGTCATTGTGGTGGGGGCCGGACACGCCGGCTGCGAGGCGGCCCTGGCGGCGGCCCGGATGGGGTGCGAAACGCTCCTTCTCACCATCAACCTCGACGCCATCGCCCTCATGTCGTGCAACCCGGCCATCGGCGGGCTCGCCAAGGGGCACCTGGTGAAGGAGATCGATGCCCTCGGCGGTGAGATGGGGAAAAACATCGACGCCACCGGCATCCAGTTTCGCATCCTTAATACCCGCAAAGGGCCGGCGGTACGCGCCTCCCGGGCCCAGGCCGACAAACAGCTCTACCGCCTGCGGATGAAACACGTCATGGAGCAGCAGGAGCGGCTTTCCCTCAAGCAGGCCGAGGTGACCGGCATCGTCGTGGACGAGGGGGAGGTGCGGGGCGTTGACACCAAAGTGGGGGTCCGCTATCTGGGCACCACCGTCATTCTCACCACCGGCACCTTCATGCGGGGACTCATCCACGTGGGGCTCACCAACTACCCGGGAGGAAGGGCAGGGGACCTGCCGTCGGTGGGGCTTTCGGACCAGCTCCGGGAGCTGGGCTTCACCGTGGGCCGCCTCAAGACCGGGACCCCGGCCCGGCTTGACGGCCGGACCATCGACTTCTCACGCCTGGAGCCCCAGTACGGGGACGAACCGCCGGTGCCGTTCTCCTTTACCACGGAGCGGATCGACCAGCCCCAGGTGCCGTGTTACATCGCCTACACCAACCCCCGCTCCCACGACATCATCCGCTCGGGCCTCGACCGTTCCCCACTCTACGCCGGGATCATCGAAGGGGTTGGCCCCCGCTACTGCCCCTCCATTGAGGACAAGGTGGTCCGCTTCCCCGAGAAGGACCGCCACCAGACCTTCCTGGAGCCTGAGGGGCGCGATACCGTTGAATACTACCCTTCGGGTCTCTCTACCTCGCTCCCCATCGACATCCAGTGGGCCTTCTACCGGAGCATCGAGGGGCTGGAGCAGGTGGAGATCATGCGGCCGGCCTATGCCATTGAGTACGACTATGTGGACCCGATCCAACTCCACGGGTCGCTGGAGACGAAGCGGGTCCGCAACCTCTACCACGCCGGCCAGATCAACGGCACCTCCGGTTACGAAGAGGCGGCGGGGCAGGGCCTCATGGCGGGGATTAATGCTGCCCTTCGGGTGAGGGGAGAAGAGCCCCTCGTCCTCGGCCGGAGCGAGGCCTACATCGGCGTCATGATCGACGACCTTGTCACCCTCGGCACCCGGGAGCCGTACCGGATGTTCACCTCCCGGGCCGAATACCGGCTGCTCCTGAGGGAGGACAACGCGGACCTGCGGCTGCGGGAAAGAGGTCACGGGGCAGGGCTGGTGCCGGAAGGGGAGTACCGGCGGTTTCTGGAGAAGCGGGAGCGGATCGGTGCCGAGCTTGCGCGGCTCAAGGGGACGAAGCTTCTTCCGTCCGAAGCCGACCCCTCGTTTCTGGCCGCCTTCGGCATGACCGATCTCCAGAACGCCCTTACCTACGAGCAGCTCCTGCGGCGTCCCGACATCACCTACGAGGAGCTTCGCCGGATCGACCCCCAGGCGGCGGAGGTGCCACCTGCCGTGAGGGAGCAGGTGGAGATACAGATCAAGTACCAGGGGTACATCGAGCGGCAGCTGGACCAGGTGGAGCGGGCCCGGAAGCTGGAGGGGACCGCCATTCCCGC
>CAJPFF010000253.1 GCA_905339345.1 Geobacteraceae bacterium
TGGGAACTGCCTACGCGGTCTGGACAGGCATTGGCACTGTCGGGACCGTCCTCCTGGGCATCTTCCTGTTCGGCGACTCTGCAACAGTGGGCAGGTTGATCTGTGTGGGATTGATACTCGCCGGCATCATCGGCCTCAAGGTTCTTCCCCCTTCGTAGCATGGGCATCGCTTTGATCCTCTGTTTCTGAGGAAAACTTCCGGCACTTCTGGTGATACAAAAGCGGTGGATGGTCCGGCATGCTGAACGAATTATGCGCTGCCGCACGACCCCGTTCACGTTTGACGCCGGTACAGCCCGAGTGCTGCGGACTCACCAACCATTACTCCTCAACTGGTTTCAGACCAGTCTTCGGGTGCATTATTTTTAGACTATGCTTTTGGCATAACGCTAAAAAGATAATTTGCGTATGGCGGCCCCGATTATATGAAAATGAGGTAAATCTCCGTGTCCTAGGAAAACGGGCCGCCATACTTAAGTCCCTAGATATTCGGGTCCCGCCTAGTCGCCTAGCGTCAAAGCCATGCAGATTTTTGCTACCTCACGCGCGATGCGCTTATCGATAGCGGCATGGCTTCTCCCATCGAGGCCGAGCGCCTCACGGGTTTCTCTCCCCGTCATTCCCTCAAGTTTGCACCTTAAGACATCCGGACCAACCGGAATATCCGCAATATTCCGATACAAGTGGGCGATCAGCCGTGCTCTTTCTGCTTCCTCTTCCTTGATCATCAACTGCTCCTCGGGGGTGGGGCAATCAGCCGGCACATTACAGGGCCAATGGTTTGGTGAAAGCTCGTCGGGATTGCCGAGCAGAGCACTGATGGGCACTGGTTCGTGCCGTGTCCTCACACTTTCAAAAATGTGGCCGGTGATACTCCACACACTATCCATGAGATGGACGACAAAACTCTTTTCCCAAGGGTACCAGCGGCGTTGTCCGTTCAGGGTCAGGAGAACCGCCTCTTGAACAAAGTCCTGCCATGTCTGACCATGCGCGAGCACGCCCAGCAGCACTGTTCGGCTTTTGGCGAAACGATTGAGCCTGAGTGAATCGACCTTCGACATCATACCAATCCCCTTCACGATCTCCTGAGTTGTCGCAGGTCTTCGCGTGCCGCCAGATTTCCTTAGTTCTTCGCTCATCGGAACGGCCCCGGGATTAATTTTATCCAAGTCTGTCCAATGCCGCCGAAAATCCGGAGTAATAAAATTAGGGGGAATCGCGTCGGCTTTTCTTCACACAGTGTAGCCGGCGAAATGGAGCTTATGAACGAAACGGCACAGACCGGCAATCGCGGTCAAACTCTTCGCCACACCAAGCCACTCTGGGAGCCGAGGCGGGGGAGAGGCGGCAGCAACTACTGGCAGGTCTACAGCCCGAAGATCGATCGTCGTGTCAAGTTTTACAGTAATCTGGAGTACCACCATTGGATCCTCGTGGAGGCAACACCAGAAATCGCCGCCTTCTGCGAACGGCCGATAAAGGTGTTGGGCGTTAACGACGGCAAGAATGGCAGTTCCCTGATCGACATGTGGGTGCAGTGGCGAAATGGCGCCGAAGAGTACCGGGAGTTGAAGTATGCCAAGAAGCTGGACCAACTCGACGAAAAGCCCGCACTGAGGCGCCTGCTCGAGCTTCAGAAAGCCTGGTGCGAACGTCGCGAGATAGCACACCAGGTATTGACCGACAACGAGGTCTATGCCAACAAGCTCCAGCTTCGCAACTGGCAGCTTATCCTGGCGCAATTGGCGAATACCAGGGATTTGGACCTTGACAAGATCCAGGAATCGATAAGGCAAATTGTCGCCGAGGAAGGAACCATTTCTTTGCTCGCGTTGAGCCGCTGGTTCGACGGAGTGCCGCCGACCTCGATCCGGGGTGCGGTCTTTCGGTTGATCCATGCTGGCGAGTTGCAGGCACCACTTGATCAGGCAGTGCTTACAGAGGCAATCCCATTGAGGTCAAGTCATGAGTTATCGGTCCAGGGTTAGGCGAGACCAATTCCCCCCGGAGATAAGTGACCCGGATGGTTGGCCGAGCGTTGACAAATCCGCCCTGTCGGGTGAGGTGCTGGAGCTCTACACGACAAGAGAAGCGGTGGTCCAAGGCTACTTCTCGGGCCATTCTCTCAATTATCTCGTCTCCACGTTTCGGCTGAGCCGCCAAACCATCCACCGACTCGTCGAGAGATGCCTGACTACTCATCCCGACGGGAGAATCTGGGGATTCCGAGCACTGTTGCCGTATATACATCAAAAAGTGTATGACCGCATCGCTCCGGTGACCCGCACGGGCCTTGATCAACGGGGCGGAGCTGCAGGGGCGCTTAATCAGTTGTTCGAGCGTCACCCGGATATCCGGGAGGAGGTTGAAGCCTATTTCCTCAAGAAGACTCAAAACATCATCGTCCACGAATCCCGCATCAACTATAAATCGATATTCAAACGCTTCATCGACGCCTGCAGAGCCAAGGGGATCAAGAGCGGCTACCCGTTCAATGTGAAATCGATGGGATACCGGGCTCTCTATAACTATCTTCGAAAACTTGTGAACGTCAAATGCGGTGATGCCGTGAAAGCCAGGTTTGGCAAAGATGCAGCGAGAAAGCTGAAACTCGGACACGCTGAGTCACAAATTCTTCCGGTAACACGCCCCTATGTGCGCGTCGAATTCGACGGCCACAACATCGACATTACCTTCATCCTGCAGATTCCTTCGCCATACGGCGGTACGACCGATCTGGTTATCGATCGAATTTGGCTTTTAGTAATGAAGGAGGTCCTTTCCGGCGCCATTCTTGGCTATCACCTGTCGTTCGGCCGCGAATACAGCATGTTCGATGTGATGCAGTGCATCAAGAAGACAATCATGCCCTGGGTCCCCAGGCAGTTGACCCTGCCCGGTCTTAAGTATCCCGCGGACGGGGGAATGCCGTCGGCGGTCATCAAAGATCTGGAGTGGGCAATCTTTCAGGAGTTTTGCTATGACAATGCGAAGGCCAACCTGGCAGAGGACGTCACGAGAATTCTCGTCGAAGTCACCGGCTGCGGCGTCAACGCTGGGCCGGTTGCATCTCCGGAACGCCGCCCTTTGGTCGAGCGCTTCTTCGGCCTGTTTGAAGAGAACGGTTTCCACCGTCTCCCTTCGACCCTCGGCAACAGTCCGCAGGACCCGCGGCGTCAATCCCCCGATAAGATCGCCATGAAATACAAGATCCGCCTCGAGCACATTGAGGACCTGGTCGCGGTCCTCATCGCAGATTACAACGGCACGCCGTCCGCCTGCAACGGCTATCGGTCTCCACTGGAGCAGTTGCGTCTGTTCGTGTCGGATCCTAACTTTCTCATCCCCAAGCTTGAGGAGGGGAGAAGGAGGAG